>JAKPSO010000222.1 GCA_029571495.1 Pseudomonadota bacterium | reverse complement strand
CTCGTGTATTACATCGGCACCAGCTTCAACAATCTACCGGTACCAGGCGGTGTACCTGCGTCTTCAATAGCTGCTGGAATGGCAGAGGTCTTCGTGCGCACCGCGACAGGCGTGACGTTCGAAAGAGCCTCCAACGCGTACGCTGGCACGCCAATGTTGGAGGTTCCAAGTGCAGCGGGTTACCGATTTCTGGTCGCTGGTTACTATGCTGCGCTCGCTATCTCCAATTCGGGAGATGTGGTTGGCTGGGGTCAGAACGGCTATTCAGCGGTCGTGGGGGACTTCCGTACGCGATCATCGTACGTGCCGGACTGTGCGTTCGACGCGACGGGTTCTTGCGCGTTGGGGACTTCGTACCCGGTATCGATTGTCGCTAGCAATCACGGTACCGTGGCACCTGCCGGCACGCTCAGGGCTTATGCCGGAGGCGACGTGCAATTTCACGCGCTGGCAGATGCCGGATACATCGCGAAAGTTACAGGATGCGGTGCCAGCGTGGCAAACGGCATTGTCACGACTGGCAGCATTTCATCGGCGTGTGTCGTGAACGTAAACTTTTCGCGGATCTGCTCATTGGACATTGATGAAGACGGTCAAGTTTCCGCGGAGACGGACGGTCTGCTGATGCTGCGCGCAATGCTTGGCTTTTCAGGGAGCACGCTTGCCTCGGGCATCGCCAAACTCGACACGCCAATAGCCATCGAACGCGCGTACCAACGATATCAAGCGCTCGCGAATTCTGGCGTGCTAGATTTGGATGGCGATGGAGTTGTCAGCGCTTTGACCGACGGATTGCTTTTGTTGCGCTCAATGCTGGGCTTGACTGGATCAGCGCTCACAGCCGGGGCTACTGGACACCAATCGACGAAGACAGCCGATCAGATTTCTGCGTTTATTCCGACGACCTGCCAACAATAGGATTTGGCCGGCGATGCTGCAATTGGGGCCAATGCAACCGATGGCGCCATCCCTTTGGCCCGCGGGACTGTAAGACTTCCATTTGGAATAAAAGTGAACGCGCGTGATAAACCTGTCGCAATAAATCGAGTCCTTCAAACGCTGGACTCCAACTGCTCAAGTTGCTGACCTTGGGGACTGCGCACGGCTATGGGCCACGCGCTGATTGCCCGAGCAAACGTAGTACATGCCGGAAAGACCCAGGCGGTGTTTCAGTGCAATGTGTTTATCGTCTCAAGAGGCGAAGAGGTGCCGTGCGCCGTTGCACTGGGACTATCGCGTCACTTCGCAGCAAGTAGGCGGGTTGCGTTCCGATTCGCGAATCGGCTCACTCCTTCCGGGCAGCATGCACATCCTCACCGACCCGAAACGCCGCAGCGCCAAGCAGGGACAAAGCACTGGCCCCCAACGCCCACACGAACTCCTCCTGCCCATAAAAGAGATACGCCAAACCCGCGCACGACAGGAACAGATCGCGCCATGCGGACCGCAGCGTCGCGATGCGAACCTTCGAGAAGAGCGTGCTGGGCAAACGCGAATGCCACCGACGCACCAATTGAGGGTAGGCGCATACGACGGCGAAGATAACGCTTAATGTCGCGTAAACCAACGCCAAGAAGTCACCGGCTAAATCGAACACAAAGCCACCTCGCACGTCGACTGTGAATGGTTAACAGACCTTTTGCGTTCCATGTCAGGCACTCCCATCTTCACGCCGCGCATTGAACCGTTGCGCAATGAGCAAGTTCTGTCGGCGGTGAATTCAGCTCGCTGCAACGATCGCCAATAACGGCAACAACATCCACAAGCTCAACAGCGAGGGTGATCGCCTTCCACTTCCAATGCGGCATCCAAGCGATCATGCGCCAGTTCACTGGCCGCCTTGCGAACTCTGCGCATCGCGTGCCCCAACACTTTGTGCACCAGTTGATCAATGTCGCGATGACTCATCCCAACGGAGGCACGTTTCGGTTCAGAGGATTGTGCTGCGTCGTCACTCGCAATCCAATCGACCAGCGCCGCCCTCGAGGCCGGCGCGATGGGGATTGGTGCCAGAAGAATGTCGAGGAGTTGCAATCGCTGCGCGCGATCCGGTAGCGGCACCTCCAACGTTTCTCGAAACCGCGAACGCAGTGCTGGGTCCAACAAATTCTTGCGATTCGTAGCCGCGATAAGCACCACCGGCGCACCGCGATGCGAGCAGACGCCATCGAGTTCTTGCAGCATTTGGTTCAGCGCCTCGGTTCCGAACGTGTCAGAAGAAGTGCCGTCGCGACTGGAGGCGATCGCATCTATTTCGTCAAGAAACAGTATGCAGGGCGCGTGCGTCCTTGCCTTCTCGAACAATTGCTTTACTCGTAAGCCGCTTTGCCCATTAACGGAGCTTTTAGATCTGCCGTGCTAGCCGCGATAAAGTGCACTCGCGCTTCGTTTGCTAAGGTTCGCGCACATTGTGTCTTTCCCGTTCCCGCAGGGCCAGCGAGCAGGATGGCCGTTGGAATCTTGAACGCCGTACTTGAGACTTGAGCGCTATGCTGCAGTGCGAATGCAACATCTTGCAACGTCTCCTTCACGTCGGCTGGTATGACCAATCTCTCCCAATCTGCTCGCGAGTCGACCTGCGTGTTCTCCGATGTTCGGAAACGACGTATGAGTGCGAACAGTTCCGGAACCGTAGCTTCGCGTCCAATTTGTTGTCGCCGGAACTACATCGCAACCGTGTGCAAGTCACGCCCCGAAAGTCCGACGGTTTCCCGACCCAGCCGCGCTTGTTCGGCGCTGCAAAGATCTGGCAGCAGTTCATAACTCGTCAACGCGCGGCGCAGAATGGCTTGCCGAGTCGCTTGATCTGGCATTGGCAAATAAATACTTGCGCCAAACCGCGAAATAATGGCTGAATCAATCAGTTCGGGTCGATTTGTCGCTCCGATAAGAAATATGTTGCTATTGTCGGTTTCGCCATCCCACAGCGGTAAGAGGGTGCGCAGGGCCTCCGCCGCACCGGTGTCACTTTCAACACCGCCGCGTCGGCCCATGACACCCTCGCATTCGTCTAGAAAGATCACTGCACGCTCAGCGGCGGCAGCCTGAGCCCATCTGTCTCTAACCGCCTTGCTGGCACCACCGATGACGGTGGAGCGGAAGTCGGCTTCACTCAATTGAAAGAAGGTTGCTCCACTGGCTGCAGCAAAGGTTCGAGCGAGATGCGTTTTACCGGTGCCGGGCGGCCCCTGCAGAAGCAAACCCCGTCCGCAAGCAGCGTCGCCGATTGAGAAGAGGGCCTGCTGCAGGACCAGCTCCTCCTTGACGCAGTCCGGTAGCAACACCTCGTCCCAATGCACTCGAAGCTCGGCAACGGGTTTGAGTTGCGCCGATGCCACTGCCTCCGGAATCTCTATCGCTAGCAGTTCGCTCATTAATCCCGACATCGCGAGGGCCATAGACAGCGCAGCTTCGTACTCTTCGCCACTAAATGTGACCGTCGCTTTGCGAGTGCTGATGTGTCCGTGATGCAAAAAGAAGTTGATTTTCATCAGGGTGCCGGTGTTGGGATCACGCGCGACGGATTCGATGAGCATGTAAGCTGTCTCCCGGGGCATAGACGCTTCGTCAAGCGTCCAATCCAAAACGGAAGCATCAAACCCTGCCGCTTCCACGCTGCAGAGTTCGCGCTTAGTTTCGGCGATACCGCGAACGAGAAATGAGCGCGTCGCGCAGTCATCGTGGAGACGATTCCACCCACCGTCCGGAAGCTTCTCCACTGCTATGGCTGCGTCTGGCTGCGCATCCTTGACGGCGCGATGCATATCTGGGAAGTCCAAAGCAGCAACTAGGGTGAGCGCGTGCTCGCGGATCTTCTGATACAGCTCCTCACGCTGTGCGACGGCTTTGGCGCGCAGCTGGCTCGGCTTTTGCAAGTGCGCCTCGCGAAGTGACGCGACGCGCGTCCAAAGTGAATCCTGATCTGCGGCTTCAACGCCGTGGGAGGCGAAAGTTTTTTCTGTAGTGTGAATCGACATGGTCATTGGTTTCATTCGATGAGTGATGAAACCAAATTAGCAGGCGTTCTTGATGTGTCAAATGCGAAAACAGATCTCGCGACTTGCTAGTTCCGAGTGCAGCATTGTGGCCACACCGTGGCTATGGCTGCGTTGGTTACAAAGCATCCACTGCGAGCGGCGTCGCTGCCTCGCTTGAAATTTTGTGACTGCAACTACGCGAGTTTTTTTGCTAGGTCTTCTGCACGCAAATGTGTGTAGCGTTTCAGCATATCAAGCGTTTTGTGCCCAGTGATCGACGCGACCTCCATCACGTTGAGATTGCGCTCGAACAAGCGGCTCGCGGCTTCGTGACGCAGATCGTGCCAGCGCGCATCGTCGACGCCCGCGCGTTTGCATGCGCGCTCGAACGCTTGGGAAATTGAGTCGGGGGCGAGTTCGAAAACGCGCCCTGAGAGGTTGCGGGGCATTGACTTAAGCGTACTGATCGCGACCGTCGACAGTGGGATGCTGCGCGAGACTCCGGTCTTCGCGGTTTCGTCCGGGATGTACGCGGTGCGCTTTGACACTTCGATGTGTTCCCAACGAAGTTCGCAAAGTTCACGACGGCGCAGCGCTGTTTCAACCGCGAGGGTTATCGCGTCGCGAATATAGGGCGACTCGGAGTGTTCGATGATCTTGGCGATTTCTTCGGCGGAAACGCGCCTATCGCGGCCTCTCGGGCGCGTTGGCTTACGGACGAGGGTGGTGGGCAACCCCGCGGGCAACGAGATGCCCCAATCCATTGTGGCGGTCTTCAAGACGCGATTGAGCAGGTTGATTTCGTGGATCACAGTTTGCGCGCCAACTTGCGTTGCGCGAAGGTCGCGAAATTCGCTGATTTTGGTGGAGTTGAGCGACGCGAGATGAAATCGCCCCAAGTGTTCTCGCAGCGTGCGAATGCGGCTCAATTCCGGGGCTTGGCTGCGCTTGGTAGGCAGGACCTCGCTTGCGTAACGGTCGAGCATTTCATTCAACGTCGTGTTTTCTGCTTCGGTGCGGGACACGAAAACGCCGCGCTCCATCTCCGCCTCTATGAGCGTTGCCCAGCGTTGGGCCGCGGTCTTGGTGCCAAAAGTGCGCGTCGCGGGCGGGTAGCCCCGCTTGCGCACCTGCACGTGCCATTGTTTGTCGCCCTTTTGTCGAATGGTCGCCATGATGGAAAATAAAGCCTAGGAATTGTTCAACTGTGCCAAAATTGTGCCAAATCGCTGCAATAGCGATGTAAGTTGTTGTTTTTTATAATATCGCTTTCGGCTTCCGAAGCCAAGGGTCACAGGTTCGACTCCTGTCGGGCGCGCCACGACTGCACAGAGTAGCTTCTGACGAACGGCACGCCGCCGAGAGTCAGTGGCTCGCCGCTGCCAATGCTTAATGGTCTACGCCTGTGACTTCACCGCGTCGTTGAGAGGCAAACCCGTGCCCCGTGCTTATTCGCTGGCGTATCTGACTTCTCACTACTTGACGCCGCCGGAAGCGATTCGCTTGGCGGCAGATTTGGGATATGCGAACGTCGGGCTGCGGTTGCGGCCCAACGCGCCGGGCGCACCGCAGCAGTTCTTGATCGACCGCCCCGAGGTACTACGCGAAACGATCGCCGCGCAGCGCGATACTGGTGTTACGACATTTGATATTGAGATCGTCCGTATTGGGCCGGACTTCGATGCGAACGCCTACTTGCCGTTGCTGGACGCCGGGGCGGCGCTCGGCGCTCGCGCAGTGTTGGTCGCGGGGGACGACGCGCATGAGTCGCGCCTCGCCGCGTCCTACGCTGGTTTTTGCGAACTCGTGCAGCGATATGGCATGACTGCCGACCTTGAGTTTATGCCGTGGACGGCGGTCCCGGACGCAAAGGCGGCACTGCGCATTGTGAATGCGGCGGGGAAGCCAACGGGCGCCGGAATTTTGGTCGACGCGTTGCACTTTGGGCGCTCCACGACAACCCTTGCGGACATTCGCTCCATTCCGCGCGAATTGCTGCACTACGCGCAAATATGCGATGCAGTGTCGGGCCGGAATTTCACTACCGAGGCCATGATTCACACAGCACGCTGCGAAAGGCTCTTGCCTGGCGAGGGGAACATCGATTTGGCGGGCCTATTCGCCGCGCTGCCGAGCGATTTGCCCGTCAGCGTCGAGGTTGTTCATATGGAGCGTATGGCTAAAGTTGGGCAGCGCGAATGGGCGCGCGTGTGCCTCGCCAAAAGCCAAGAAATGCTCGACGGCTCCGCAGACTAGGCGATCAGTCGCGCGTGCTCGCGACGTTCACGCTCCACCACCGTGCGCACGAATTCCTGACCGCCCTTCATGTGCGAAAACGCAGCATAACCGCGCTCTAGAAAGTCATGCAGTTCGCCGACCCCGCCGGAGTACGCAGGTCGCCGCATCATGCGCAGCAATCCTTGAAGTAGAGGAACCTTGGTCAGCGTATCGAGCGACGCGCCTATCTCCTCGGTGAGTGCAAATTGTCGTTCGCGCCACCGGTAGTCCGACTGATGACGATACGCGTCGCGATACGTTGATGCTTGAACACGTAAAGGCGCATCGTTGCCCTGTGCCGCGCGCATTCGGGTCGCCAGCCGGTTGTCCAAAAGCTCCGAGAGCGCATCCATTTCCAGAGCGGTCGCCAGCGTGGCGAGCGCTTTGTCGGGCATAAATTTCACCAATACTTTCACCACGCGCTCAATGTCCGTGTGGCGTTGCGTGAGGTCATTGGTCGAGTAGAGCTCATTCACGAAAAACCTTGCGGCCGGGCCGTAACGTGGCGACGCGAGATAGTCGGCGTGCGTCGCGCTAAGCCGTCCTTGCTGCCATGCACGCACAGCCAATCGGTCCGCAGCACTTACAGCGTAGCGCGCTGCTGCTTCTCTTTCGGAGCGCGCGGCAGCCAAGTGAGTCCGCAGTGCCGACTCGTTTAAATTGGTCTTCGCCATGTCTCTAGCGTAGCGAAAAACGACGCCTTCGGCGCAACGACCGCGTCGTGTAGAAAACTCGCTCTAACGTCGCTTCATAGAATCGGCAGAACAACAAGGAGGAAGCCATCGATGTGGTCACGGCGTAAATTCATTTTTGTCGGCATTGCGGGCGCGCTCGCAGCCGGCGCGGCGGTAGTGCTGCCGCAACTTCGCGCGTCCGGTGCCGCGCCGAACGGAGGGGCGCTAGTGAGCGAGCACGAAGCGATGTTGCGTGCGGTCATGGCCGCCTTCTTGGGTACCGCGTTGCCGACGGACACAAAAGTTCGTGAAGCAGAGTTCGCGCGCGTGACCAAGGCAATCGGCGCGCTGGTCGACAACTTGCCGCCCACGACGCGCAAGGAAATTGGCGAATTGTTCGGACTCCTCGACTTGAAGCCCGCACGAGCTTTGTTGGGATTTTCTGGCGATTGGGTCGGTGCGGATCCGTCGGTCATCGGGAAATTCTTGGAAGCGCTGCGCGACAGCACCATCGGGCTCAAGCAGCAAGCGTACTTCGCGTTGCACGATCTAGTGCTTGGCAGCTTCTACTCGGAGCCGACAACGTGGGCTGCGACCGGATATCCGGGACCA
>JAKPSO010000199.1 GCA_029571495.1 Pseudomonadota bacterium | reverse complement strand
AGTTCGTCGCCTGCCCATCGCAAGCGAAATCATGCCTCGCTAAAGTTCATTCCATCGCAACAACGCGATGAAACTGAATCTAAAACAAAGGGACATGAATATGAAAACGACCAAGCAATTCACCGGCACACTTTCACGCCTTGACCGCGCGCTGACCGCCGCTGTTTCGATCACGACGACCTTCGCATTGACGACAGTGATCGCCGCTGGATTCCAAGGTGTTGCCGCAACGCAAACGACCGAACTCGTTGCGATGATCGCTAAAGCGTTTGCTTGATCATGGTGAACCAACACATGAAGCAAGTAGTCAGCCTCGGATGTAGGGTGGGCAACTCGTTGCCCACGCGCCACTACCAACGATGACGGTGCGGTCAGCGCAGGGTGCTCACCCCCGTTCCCTCCTCCCGAGCATTCTGCGCTGACCGCATCCCTATACTTTTGGGATGAAGACAATCATTCCGCAACCGCTTCCCGTGCCGCTCGCAAAGGCATATCGGCTCCTCAATCATGGCCCCACGGTGCTGGTGACCAGCGCTAACGGCAGTGAGCGAAACGTGATGGCAGCAGCGTGGAATATGGGTCTCAACTACGAACCGGCGCTCGTGTCAGTCGTGATCGACAAAGCGACGTTCTCTCGCGAACTCATCGAAGCGAGCGGCAAGTTCGCGCTCAACATTCCCGCGCGAGGCATTGCGGCCCAGACGCTTGCCGTCGGCCGCGTGTCCGGACGTGATCTTGATCGAGCCAATCACGTCGACAAATTTTCAGCGTTTGGCCTCCACACGTTCACCGGTGCGGACGCAACGTTGCCACTCGTCAACGGCTGCGTCGGCTGGCTCGAATGCACGCTCATTCCCGAACCACACAATCAAACGCAATATGATCTTTTCATCGGACAAGTAACCGCCGCGTGGGCAGACGCTCGCGTATTTAGCGACGGTCGATGGACGTACGGCGCTGACACGCCGACAGATCTACAGACGCTGCACTACGTGGCCGGCGGCACTTTTTTGACCGTGGGCGACGCGTTTGAGGTCAGCCCAGCCGCTCCACTCGGATAGAGAAAATTGTCGCCGAGGTTCGCTTCGCTAACGACGCGGCTCGCGAAAATTTCGGTAGACCAGAAACTTGCCATCGCCTAAATATTCGATTTCGGCGGGCGGTAGGTTTTTGAGCGTCGATCCGAAGCCGTGTTTCTGGTAGTCAATACCTATTGAACGACCTGCGATGTCCCACCAACCATAGTGGCAGGGATCAATGAACCCGCCGCGCCATTGCGACCACCATTGCTGACGTTCATCTCGCGGCTCACGATAAGCGACCCAGCATCCAAGGTACGTACTTTCGCCCCAAAATGCCCAAGCCTTCGCTTCGCGCGCTAGTGGTGGGTATGCTGAATTCAGCGTGACCGCATCAAGTTCGCGCAGTGCCGCCATGCCGCTCGCATCGGGAAACACAATCCAGAGCAAGCGATCATGCACCTGAAATCTCCACTGTTTTTGTCCCTGCCTGTCTTCCGGAATCTGAACGATCGTCGCGTACTGCGCACGCGTGTGCGCACCCGGCTGCATTGACGCCAACAACGCGTACGCAAAGCCGCTCGACAACACTCCGACGAGCGCAATCACTGCGAAGCGCAGCGCGCGGCGGATTTCAATTGGGTGAGTGGGCGAGCGCATAAGCGTCAGGATAGTAGATGCAACCGCGCACCAACTCAAGAAGATCGCCGACGCAGTACGATACAGCTTTTTCGCTCAAGGCACCGATTTGCGGCGCTTTCACGACCATTTTTTTGAAAGTCGACCGATTTTGACAGCGTTTGCGCACTGCGTCCGCGCAAACGACGAAAGCGACAACGACAACGACCGCAATAGCCACGCGCATTCGTTCGCTGCCATTTTGGACGAGTGAGAACGCTAATTCACAGTCAGTCGCGCCACCGCCTCGCCCGCAAGTTTGTACCAGACTTTGTGCATGTCTACGGTATGACGCGGCGCGAGTTTGCCTTGCTTGACGACGGTTTCGTAAAGTTCTCGCGCTTCTCTCGTGCGGCCTTGCGTCTCAAGAAACTGCGCGTAACGGCAACTCGCGACCGGGCCGACCGCTGAGCGCATCGCACGCTGAAACGCATCGTCGGTGCCAGCGTCACCAAGCTGCGAAAGCACGTACGCATACCCTAGATCATCGTCGGGCTTGCGCTCTTCGCCGATCAGCGCGAATAGACGTTCAAACGTCACACGCGCGGGCGCCCAACGCTCCGCCATCATGTTGGCGTTGGCGAGGCAGCGGACGAAATGCGTGTCTTTTTCGTAGGAGCCACTCGCGCACTGTTCGTAGTGTTCAATAGCCTCAGGGTAGCGTCCCGCTTCCGATAGCGCGAGCGCCAACGCAGCGCGATTCGCCGCCGTGGGTGAGCGCTCAAATTCTTGTTCCGCGTGACGAATATCGCCGTGCGGATTTACCGCGCTCGTCACCGCGCGAATCACTTTGCGCCCGCCGCGTGTCATGCGCATGTCGGGCAAATATTCCATGAACAAATACGCCGCGCTGCCGATTAATGGAAACGCGAGCAGGATCATGATCCAGTACGTAGAACGACCCGTTTTCAAGGCGTGTGCCGCGAAGAAAACGGCGATTATGAGATGCAATGATCCAGCGATATAGGGCATGACTTTTCCTCGGTACGAGCGCGAAATTATCGAACGTCGCGAACGCAAATTGTTTCAAACGGAGCGTACTGTCAAACACACATTTTGTTGCAATTTGCGATCTGCGCGCAACGTGTCACGGATGCATTGCAACCACGTTTTCTCGCAGCAAAAACACCGCATTCGTCGCTAACGTGTTTTCGTGAAGTTTACGCAATGTGGTCGTGCGTACCTACGATGAGGCCGCGAGTATTTGCTCGCGTTTTGTTAGGAGACTTACAAATGAAGACCTCACTTGTTACTGCATCGTTAAGTGCAATCCTTGCTGCAGCCGCACTCACGGCCTGCGTCGTAGTACCCGTCGGGCCAGATGGTCGTGCGTACCCAATGCAACCGATGCCTGCGCCGCATGCCGTAGCCCCCATCGTTGTCGCACCACCCGCGCCCGCCGTCATGAGCGCGCGACTCTATCCACTCAACAGCACTGCACAAGGCGCGGGCCTCGCTGCCGGTCAGGTCACCAACTACCTCGATGGCAAGGGCAGTTTCAATATCCAAATCGGCAGCGAACAGTTCTCCGGCGAAGCCACGCGCGCCTCCCGCGGCGCGAGCACGGGTGTCGCCAACGCTGTCGGCAATCGCGGCACCGGCATGAGCTGTAACTACACCATGAACAACGCCACACAGGGCTCCGGCAAATGCACGTTAACGACGGGCGCTGAGTTTCAATTGCACCTCGGGAGTTAACGCAAACTCCAGCGACGAGTTCGCATCTCTGAACTAAAACCTCAACCCAAACGCACCGCATGGTTACCATGCGGTGCTCACAGAACAAGGAGGTCGGGTTATGTTGAAGAAGATCGCAATGGCATATGTCGGCGTTTGTTTGCTCGCCGGAGCGCCGAGCGCTTGGGGCCAAACCTATCCCGCCAAGCCCGTCAAGCTCCTCGTCGGATTTCCAGCAGGCGGTGGCTTAGATGTGCTCGCCCGCATCGTCGGTCAGCGCGTGAGTGAGCAGTGGGGTCAACCCATCATCGTTGAAAACAAACCCGGCGCTGGCAGCAATATCGCGGGTGACCTAGTCGCTAAGAGCGCGCCGGACGGCTATACGCTTTTGCACACCAACATCGCGCTCATGAGCATCAACCCGGCGTTGTACGGCAAGATGAGTTTCTCGCCGATGAAAGATTTGGCGCCCGTCGTCCAACTCGTAAATCTGCCGCTTGCGGTGATGGTACGCGCCGATTCGCCGTTCAATTCGATGAAGGATCTCGTGGAGTTCGCGCGCGCCAATCCGGGAAAGCTCAATTTCGGGTCCGGTGGCAATGGCGGCGTGCCGCACCTCGCGCTGGAGCTCCTCAATTCGAGCTACAACCTGAAGATCACGCATGTGCCCTACAAAGGCAGCTCGGACGCGGTGAAAGATCTGCTCGGAGGCCCGATTGATGTGATGTGTGACGCGATCAGCGTTGGCCTCTCGCAAGTCAAGGCCGGCAAGCTCAAAGCGCTCGCGGTCACCACCGACGCGCGTCACCCCGCACTGCCCGATACGCCGACCACCGCAGAAGCGGGATACCCAAAGTTTCAGGTAACGGGCTGGCAAGGTTGGGTCGCACCTGCCGGCACACCACGCGCGATTCTTGATCGTGTCAACGCCGAAACCAACAAAGCGATGAACGATCCCGCGACACGCGCGAAGCTTTACGAGCAGGGCTATTTGCCCGCAGGCGGCAGCGTCGACGCGTTCGCAAAACAACTCGCGACGGACCAAGTGAAGTGGGCGGAGTTGGTGAAAGTATCCGGCGCGCGGATGGATTGATTCTCCTAGCGCGACAGGAAAACAAGCAGCCGCAGGGCAAAATCACGCACGACGTAGCTTCTAACTTCTTGCACATGGCCCTCGACACTTGGCTCACCTTCTTCGTTGCCTCATGGCTCATCTCGATCTCGCCCGGATCTGGCGCGATTTACGCCATGAGCTGCGGATTGAATCACGGGTTTCGCCGCGGCTTCATTGGCACACTGGGTTTGATCGCGGGTATTTGGACGGCACTCGCGATCGTCGCTATCGGTCTCGGTGCGATTCTCAAAACGTCAACCATGGCGTTCGTTGCGCTCAAGTGGCTGGGCGTCGCCTACCTCGTCTACTTGGGCTTCAAGCAATGGCGCGCGCCCGCAGTGCCGATGGCCGCGGCGTCGGGCGACACGAGCGCCGTCAGCTCTCGAACGCTCATCGCCAAAGGCTGGGCTGTAAACGCGACCAACCCGAAGGGCATCGTCTTCATGATGGCCGTGATGCCGCAATTCATCGACGCTCACGCGCCGCTGTTGCCACAGTATCTGGTGATAGCGCTCACTTTCGCGTTCACCGATTTAGTCGTGATGGCGCTCTATACCGGTTTCGCTGCGCGCGTACTGACGTTTTTCCGAAGTGAAGCGCAGACGCGTTTTCTGAATCGACTGTTCGGCGGTTTGTTCGTTGCTGCCGCGACAGCGCTGGCGACGTTCAAGCGGGCAAATAGTTAGCGCCGTTGCCGCCAGTTTGGAGTGCGCTGCATGCAAACGTATTCGGTAGTATTCGTCCGGTCTATCTGAACGCAATGTAGTTAGAAATCTCTTTGACTGCGCCGAATTACAACCTTGCTCGGTTCGACTTTGTCTCGATTCGACTCGCTGTCGCGTGCGCGCGGACGGGCAGCCTCACGGCCGCAGCTCGCGAATGCAATTTAGTGCTTCCGGCGGCGAGTCGACGTATCCGCGATATGGAGATCACGTTAGGCAC
>JAKPSO010000392.1 GCA_029571495.1 Pseudomonadota bacterium | reverse complement strand
CTCAATCCATTCGAACTTGCGCACGCGCGCGTCGACTCGCGCGGCAAGTCGGAGGCCTCGGTCTCATAATCGTCGACTACATCCAGCTGATGAGCGCGTCCGGTAGCGGTGAAAATCGCGCGACCGAAGTCTCCGAAATTTCCCGTTCGCTGAAGTCGCTCGCCAAAGAGCTACAAGTGCCGGTGATCGCGCTGTCGCAGCTCAATCGATCGCTCGAACAACGCCCGAACAAACGCCCCGTGATGAGCGACCTGCGTGAATCCGGCGCTATCGAACAAGACGCCGACGTGATTTTGTTCATCTATCGCGACGAGGTGTACAACCAAGAGTCCGCGCAAAAGGGCATCGCCGAAATCATCATCGGCAAACAGCGTAACGGCCCCATCGGCACCGTGAATCTAACCTTCCGCGGCGAATTCACGCGCTTCGAAAACTACGCCGCGACGGACAACTACATGCCATCGGCCCCGATTCAATCGAACAAGTCCAATGGGATGGACTCCTCCCCCCTCAACGGCATCTAGGTGCCAGACTGGAGGTTTCGCAGAAACTAACCAGCCAAACGAAAGAAGGAGTCCGAGATGAAGATTAGCCGAATTGGGATGGATATTGCAAAGAACGTGTTTCAGCTCCACGGCGTGGATAGCTTTGAGCAGACCGTCCTCAAGAAGAAACTCAAGCGAAGCGATGTGCTGGCGTACTTTCGCACGCTGGCTGCTTGCAAGATTGGCATGGAAGCCTGTGGCGGCGCGCACCACTGGGCACGCTTGCTCATCGCCATGGGCCACAGTGTGGTCTTGATTGCGCCGCAGTTTGTCAAACCCTACGTCAAGACCAACAAGAACGACGCCGCAGACGCCGAGGCGATCTGTGAAGCGATGAGCCGACCGGGGATGCGCTTCGTACCGGTCAAGACGGTTGAGCAGCAAGACATACAAGCGCTACACCGGGTTCGAAGCGAGTTGGTGAAACAAAGAACAGCGAAGGGCAACCAAATACGCGGCCTGCTCGCTGAATTCGGCCTAGTCGTGCAAAAGCGCATCGAGTGCCTGCGTGTGGCATTGCCCGAGCTGCTGGAGGATGCCGACAACGGCTTAACTGGCGAGTTTCGCGCGCTGCTCGATGGGCTGCGTTTGGATCTGGTCGGGCTCGATGAGCGGGTCGGGCAGTTGGATCGCCAGATTGTCCAGATGTGTCGTGCAAATGTTGCCGCCAAGCGGCTACAAGAGATACCGGGGATCGGTCCGGTCACCGCCAGCGCATTGATTGCAGCGGTGGGCGACGGCAGCGGCTTCAAACGCGGGCGCGACATGGCAGCCTTTCTGGGTTTGGTGCCACGTCAACACTCCAGCGGCGGCAAAGAGAAGCTGCTGGGCATCAGCAAGCGTGGCGACAGCTACCTACGCACGCTCCTGATACACGGTGCGCGCTCGGTGCAGCGCGTCTCGGTCAACAAGACCGACCCGAGCAGTCGCTGGTTAAACGCCCTCGGCCATCGACGGCACAAGAACGTGGCGGCGGTGGCGATGGCCAACAAGACGGCAAGGATCGCCTGGGCTGTGCTCTCGAAAGGGCAGGCGTACCGGGTGCCCGCTCAACACGATGAGCGCATCGGCCCGGTGCTACCCGTCGCCGCCAATGGGCAGCACTAGCGTTGGGTCTCTGCCAGCGTTGAACCCACAGCACTTGAAACGATAGCTTTACCGTTACCCCTTACCGCTTTACTTCCACCACGATTGCGGAGCAATTGACGTTCATGGCATACCGGTCGAACCGGCGTCTTCAAAACCTTCTGTAGGCGCTGAGCCTCACCAGCTCGAAAGTCCGATCAGGAGAAGACGCGCGAATAGCCCATGATGGCCAGCGTGAAACAAAGCACGCATCAACACAGGCCGGATATACGTGTGCACTCGTACCCTACGCCAAAAACATCAGT
>JAKPSO010000196.1 GCA_029571495.1 Pseudomonadota bacterium | reverse complement strand
CGCCAAGACCAAAGAGTGGCTGGGCGAAGACGGCAAGCTGGGCGATTGGGATATTTCGCGCGACGCACCGTATTTCGGCATCCCAATTCCTGATGAGCTGGGCAAGTATTTTTATGTGTGGCTAGACGCGCCCGTCGGCTATCTCGCTTCGCTGAAAAATTATTTCCAATCCGGCAAGGCCGAGGCCAACGGAGAGACGCGCAGCTTCGCCGAATTTATGGCGGCTGGTGACACCGAGCAGATTCACTTCATCGGCAAAGACATCGTCTATTTCCACGTGCTGTTCTGGCCCGCGATGCTCAAGTTCGCCGGCTACAAAGTGCCCGACAGCGTGAACGTACACGGCTTCATCACCGTCGGCGGCGAGAAGATGAGCAAGAGCCGCGGCACCGGCATTGATCCGCTGAAGTATTTGCAGATCGGCATGAACCCCGAATGGCTGCGCTACTACATCGCAGCCAAACTGAACGCCAATGTCGAAGACGTCGACTTCACCGCCGAAGATTTCATGGCGCGGGTGAACTCGGACTTGATCGGCAAATACGTCAATATTGCGAGTCGAACGGCGCGCCTGCTAGTTGACAACTGCGACGGAAATCTTTTGCCTCGTAGCGATCTTGAAGACTATGCCGGCACGTTCGATACTGGTGCACGAGAGATTTTTTCGGCCTTCCGGAATGCGGTTCCGACGATTTGCGTGTTTTATGAAGAACGCGAATTTGGGAAGGCAATTCGGGAAATCATGGCCCTAGCGGACCTTGCCAATCAATACGTTAACGACGCTGCGCCTTGGACAATCGCTAAGCGCAAAGCGGACAACGCATCATGGGCGACAGATGACGAGCCAAAGTTGCGAAGTATTTGCAGCGCCGCGCTCCATATGTTCTTTGATTTGACCTCATTGTTAAAACCGGTACTGCCGCGGTTAGCAATTAGCGTTGAACAGTGGCTCGGTGTACCCTCCTTTCTGTGGAAATTCCCTGCGCTAGGCGGGGCATCTGTGGTGACGTTGCACCCATTTGCGCACCTTATGTCTCGCGTAGAGGAAAAGCAACTCGACGAACTATTCGGCCTGTTGCCTGACGCGACGAAACCGGATGCCGCGGCGCTGCCTGCAGCCGTCGCTCCCGCGAAGGCCACCGCCAAATCCAAAACTCCCGAGCCCACCCCCGAAGGCCGCATCAGCATCGACGATTTCACCAAGGTCGATTTGCGCATCGCCAAAATTGTCAACGCGGAACACGTGGAAGGCAGCGACAAGCTGCTGCGCCTTACGCTCGACGCGGGCGAAACGGACGACGCGGGTCAACCAAAATTTCGCAACGTTTTCTCGGGCATCAAGTCGGCGTACGCGCCGGAGTCGCTGATCGGACAGCACACGGTACTTGTTGCCAATCTGGCCCCTCGCAAG
Source organism: Pseudomonadota bacterium (assembly GCA_029571495.1). Lineage (GTDB taxonomy): Bacteria > Pseudomonadota > Gammaproteobacteria > Burkholderiales > Casimicrobiaceae > Casimicrobium. The sequence goes on along the minus strand of JAKPSO010000196.1, from coordinate 5,251 downwards.
ATGAAGTTTGGCGTGTCGGAGGGCATGGTGCTTGCCGCGTCCTCCAAAGATGATAAGAATGACGCAGGGCTCTACATTCTCAATCCTCATAGCGGTGCCCGCGCGGGAATGAAAGTAACGTAGCACTATGTTTGGTGGAACGCGCACAGTTTTCGAACAGGACAAATACAAGATTCTCAAGGCGAGTTCACGCGACGCGCCGGTCGTTTCTGCGCTCACCAAGGGTGATTGGTCGGAGCGTGTAGCGATTTCGCAGCGCCGTCGCAATGACAACCCCACCCAAATCGCGGACGACATTCGCGCGGGTGGTGGCTTGGTGCTCTATCGCGGCAATCTTCCGGTCGCTGCGCTCTCCTACGTGCCGGCGCGTGACGGCAGTTGGGAGCTTCGTCGTCTCGGCGTGACGCGTACATTTTCGGGCCGCGGCTTCACCACACTGTTGGTGAGCACGCTTGAAGACTTGGCGCGCAAATCTGACGTGCGCTCAATCCGCATTCCGGTCGACACGTACGCGCCACAGTACAAAGCCTACTTCGAAAAAATTGGCTTCAGCGTCGAGTCCGATCGCACCTTTTCCACCGTCTTCGCAGCAGCGATGCAGCCCATCCTGATGCGCAAACTGGTCGCTTGAACGGTCAAGCGAAGACGTAGTGTTTAGTCTCGCGTTCCGACCTCGCCTGATCGCGGAGCTGGCAACATACTCCGCTGAGAAATTTCGCGCCGACGCGCTTGCAGGACTCACTGTCGGCATCATCGCCGTTCCGTTGGCCATGGCGTTCGCCATCGCTAGCGGCGTCGCGCCAGAACAGGGGCTAATCACCGCCTTCGTCGCGGGCTTAATCATCTCAGCGCTCGGTGGAACGCGGCTGTGCGTTGGCGGCCCGACGGGCGCATTTATCGTCGTGCTCTATTCGATACTCAGTAAATACGGCTGGGCCAATCTGCTGATTTGCACAATGATGGCTGGCGCCATTTTGGTCTTCATGGGCCTTGCGAAGCTTGGGATCTTGATCCGATTTGTGCCGAACTCGGTGATCATCGGTTTCACCAACGGCATCGCGGTGCTCATCGCACTCTCACAAATCAAAGATTTTTTCGGTCTGCCGATCGCAAAAATGCCGGGCGAGTTTTTCGGCATTGTGAAAACAATTGCAGCGGCGCTGCCGCAGATGCACTGGCCGTCGTTAGTTCTTGCTTTAGCGTGTTTCGCCTTCTTGCGAATCTGGCCAGCGCGGCTATCGCGCTATGTGCCTTCGCCATTTTTAGTGCTCATTTTTTCGACGATCGCGACGCTGGGATTTGAAACCGGCATTGCGACCATCGGCTCGAAGTTCGGCGAAATCAAAGCCTCCATTCCGCTGCCTGAGATCCCGACGATCACGTTAGAGCATCTCGGCAGCTTGATCCCGCCGGCGGTTACCATCGCACTGCTCGCGGCGATTGAATCGTTACTATGCGCCGTGGTCGCTGACAAGCAAACCAACGACCGTGCCGACGCGAACCAAGAACTCATCGCGCAGGGTCTAGCGAACCTCATCTCGCCGCTGTTTGGTGGTTTGGCCGCTACCAGCGCCATGGCCCGCACCAGCGCAAACATCAAGAACGGCGCCACGACGCCGATTGCGGGATGTATTCACGCCATCACAGTACTCGTCGTCCTCCTCGTCGCCAGCCCGCTCGCGAAACATGTGCCGTTACCGGCGCTCGCGGCGATCCTCATGTGGGTCGCGTTCAACATGGGCGACTGGCACGAGTTTCGGTCGCTGCATCGATACACGCCGTTGCGAAACGCGACGCTTATCAGCACGTTCTTGCTGACCGTACTGTTTGATCTGTCCATCGCTGTCGAAGTCGGCATGGTACTCGCGACGTTGTTGTTGATTAAACGTCTTACCGAAGCCGCATCGGTACAAACCATCGACAATCTCGCGAAAGACGCTGATGCACCGCCGATGCCGTTGCCACCGGGCACGTCTGGTTTGCGGTTGCGTGGTGCGCTTTTTTTTGGAATCGTGGATCGGCTTGAAGCGGGCTTCGACGCGTTACCAAAATCGTCCCTGGTGGTGCTGGATTTCCTCGAAGTTATTTACCTAGATTCCACAGCCTTGGAAGCGATCAAGCGGTTCCAGGAAATGAGCCACGCCAACGGCGTTGAAGTGATTTTGTTTGGGCTTGGGCCGCAACCGCGTTCGCTCTTCGAGCGCACCGGCCTCGACAAGGCTTTCGGGCTCGATCATGTCGTGGAGACGCGGCGGCAGGCACTTGATCTGGTCATTTGGCGCAATATTCAAAAGCAGATTCAAGTTTCGCCAAACGCCGAACCACCGGCCCACTGACGCCCCAGCGCTGGGGTTTTGGTGCGTTTTTTCAAGCCCTCGTGCTGAAAAATTGAGTTGCTAAAACAGGCTTGAAACAGCGTGACGGGCACTCATTTTCGGTGTCATGAGCGCAGGCAATTTTCTGCGCGATGACCCACTGAAAGGAAACTGATGATGACTGGTTTTATTCGATTGAATGGTGTTCCCGCCGGTCGCTGGGCACCGTTTGCTACACGTTCGCAAAACGTTGCTGACATTGAGCGCGCGTTCGGTTCGATCGCGTCGCAAGTATTCGGCACCGATCCGGCGTCCACCCCCGAACTGCGTGCCGACGTCCGCGAAACAGCAGCCGCCTATGTCGTGCAAGTTGACGTGCCGGGCGTCGCAAAAGAAGACATCACTGTGGATGTTGACGAGAAAAATCTGCGCATCGAAGTCGCGTTCAAGCGCGAAACGGTCGAAGGCGAGACGCCTGTCGTGACTGAGCGTGCGAATGGCTCAGCGACGCGTGCATTCCGCTTGCCGCAAGCGGTAGACGCAGACGCTGCGAGCGCGCGCCATGAGCTGGGTGTGCTCACGCTTACGCTCCCGAAGAAAAATGCCGCCGCTCTGAAGCGTTTGGCAATTAACTAAGCAATGGCTTCCTTGCGCTTGCTGCGTTTGAGTAGCGGCGCAAGGAATTTCGCGGTGTGTGACGCCGCAACCGTCGCGACGGCCTCTGGCGTTCCTTGCGCCACGACCATGCCGCCGCCACCCCCGCCTTCTGGCCCCATATCGATCATCCAATCCGCGGTCTTGATGACGTCAAGATTGTGTTCGATCACGACCACCGTGTTGCCATGATCGCGCAAGCGATAGAGCACTTTGAGAAGTAGATCGATGTCCGCGAAATGCAAACCCGTTGTCGGTTCATCGAGGATGTAGAGCGTGTTGCCGGTGTCTCGCTTCGAAAGCTCTAGCGCGAGCTTCACGCGCTGCGCTTCGCCTCCAGAGAGCGTGGTGGCCGATTGGCCAAGTCGGATGTAGCCGAGCCCCACTTCGAACAAAAGGTTCACTTTTGCCGCGATGGCGGGAACCGGCGCGAAGAAGTCGCGTGCGACTTCGACCGTCATGTCGAGCACTTCGGAAATGTTCTTGCCGCGATAGTGAATGTCGAGCGTTTCGCGGTTGTAGCGCTTGCCGTGGCAAACGTCGCAAGCGACGTAAACGTCGGGCAGGAAGTGCATCTCGACCTTGATCACGCCATCGCCCTCGCAAGCCTCGCAACGCCCGCCCTTGACGTTGAACGAAAAGCGACCGGGCTCGTAGCCGCGCTCGCGTGCCTGCGGCGTTTGTGCGAACAAGTCGCGAATCGGCGTAAAGAGGCCCGTGTAAGTCGCTGGATTCGAGCGCGGTGTGCGGCCGATAGGGCTCTGATCCACGTTGATGACTTTATCGAACGCGCTCAAGCCGTCGATGCCGCTGTGCGGCGCCGGGTCTTCAAGGCTTCCGTAAATTTTCTTGGCCGCCGCGCGATAGAGCGTGTCGTTCACCAGCGTTGATTTTCCCGACCCCGACACGCCCGTCACGCACGTGAGGAGCCCAACCGGGATCGACACGTCGATAGTTTTAAGATTGTTGCCCCGTGCGCCACGGATCGTGATTTGCTTTTTCGGATTGGCGGCGATGCGCTTCTTTGGAATGGCGATTTGCATCGCACCGGACAGGTACAAGCCTGTCAACGAGGTCTTGCACTTCTTGATGTCCGCCGGCTTGCCGTGCGCGATGATTTCGCCGCCGTGGATGCCTGCGGCAGGTCCTAGATCGACGACATAGTCGGCGTTCATGATCGCGTCTTCGTCATGTTCGACCACGATCACCGTGTTGCCAAGATCGCGCAAGTGTTTGAGCGTTTCTAGCAGACGGTCGTTGTCGCGCTGATGCAGTCCGATGGACGGTTCATCAAGCACGTACATCACGCCAGTAAGCCCAGAGCCAATTTGCGAGGCGAGGCGAATGCGCTGTGCTTCGCCGCCCGAAAGCGTTTCCGCGCTGCGATCCAGCGACAAGTAATCCAAACCGACGTTGTTCAAAAAACCCACGCGATTGCGAATTTCCCACACGATGCGTTCGGCGATTTTTTGCTTCGCGCCGGTGAGTTTCAGATTCTCGAAAAACTTCGCGGCTTCAAACAGCGCGAGCGCACTGACGGCGTAAATCGGCACGCCGCCGACCATCACAAACCGCGCCTCTCGACGCAGTCGCGCGCCGTCGCATTCGGGGCACGGACGGCGGCTCATGTACTTCGACAACTCTTCGCGTACCGCGCTCGATTCGGTCTCGTGGTAGCGGCGACGGAAATTCGGCAGCACGCCCTCAAATGAGTGCTTGCGCTTCTGAATCACGCCTTTTTCGCTGACGTAATCAAACTCAATCACGTCCTCGCCACTGCCGAACACTACCGCGTGCCGCGCCTCTTCGGGCAACTCGGCGAACGGTTGTTCGATGTCAAATCCGTAGTGCGCGGCCAAGCCTTGCAGCATCTGAAAATAAAAAATGGTGCGACGATCCCAGCCTTTGATCGCGCCGCTCGCGAGCGAAAGTTCGGGATGCGCCACGATGCGTCCAGGTTCGAACTCGTCAATTTCGCCCAAGCCATCGCAGCTCGGGCACGCGCCCATCGGCGAGTTGAACGAGAACAGGCGTGGCTCAAGCTCGGAGAGCGAATAGTCACAAATCGGACACGCAAACTTCGTCGAAAACAAATTCGACTCGGGTTGATCGTCCGACGCGTCCATTTTCACCACGAGCGTTCGACCATTTCCCAATCGGCACGCGGTCTCGAACGATTCCGCCAAGCGCTGCTTCGCGTCGGGGCGCACTTTGATGCGATCTACAACGACTTCAATCGTGTGTTTGTGGTTCTTGTGCAGTTTTGGCGTGGGTTCGAGCTC
>JAKPSO010000170.1 GCA_029571495.1 Pseudomonadota bacterium | reverse complement strand
GCCGAAGTCACGACCGATTCGGTTTTCGAGTAGCCGCCCCATTGCAACGCATCGTTCACCAAGCGTGTGCCGATGTAGAAGGTGTACGCGTGACTGAGCTTATCGACGCCGCCGGTGTAAGTTTCGCGGCCGAAGCCGCCTTCGTTGATGCGCGTGATCTGCGAATTGAAGCCGCGCTTCCACCACTGAAAAGCGCCGGTTGTGAGCACTGCGCCCATCGCAGAGCCGACAATCGCAGTGCGGCACTCCGAGACCGGTCCCCACGGCAAACGGAAGAATTGTTGGCAGCGCTTCGCGCGACCCGCTGTGTCCACTGTCGCTTCGGTGACTGCTGGCGCTACCACCGGAAGGTTGGCCGCGACTAGAAACTCCGAGAATTCGCGCTGTGGCGGAGCGTTGGCAACGTCGTCAAGCCAATGCTTAGTGACATCACTGGGCGAGGCGTCACTCGTTTGCGAGGCAGCTGAAGCATCTGCAATGGGCGCTACGTCACGAGCGGCGACTTCGGAGTCAAGCGTTTCGCCATGCGACGCGTTTGCCACGAGCATCGCGACTGCGATCATTGATGTCGAAAAAAAATGGCGCTTCAGCGCGCGCGAGGTGGCCTGACGTTGCATTACGTAGCGTTCCTTGGGACAGGTAATGACGATGAGACGATGCGGCTGAGTGCTGCCGCGACTAGACGGATTCGGCCGGAGGCTTGCTTTGCTGCGGCGCGCCGCCGCCACGCAGTGCATGCCAGATCCACACCACATAACCCGACGCGAGGTAGGTAACAAACACCGCAAAGATCACTGTGGGTGGGTGCATCAACACAATGCCGAATCCGACTGCAAGTAGCGCGATGGCAGTGAACGAAATGGCGCGACGTCCCATCGACTTGAAGCTAAAAAACTTCGCGGTGGTGACCATTGAAATTCCGGCCACGAGCGTGACCGCGAACGCCCACCATGCGATGTCTTTGCCGTCGATGTTCAAGTCATCCATCAGAAGCACGAATCCAGCGACCACTGCCGCCGCCGCCGGGCTCGGCAGGCCATTGAAAAAGCGCTTATCGATGATGCCGATTTGCACATTGAAACGCGCGAGCCGGAGTGCTGCGCAGGCTGCGTAGATAAACGCTGCCGCCAGAGCGATGCGGGGACTCGGTAGCGATTTCAGCGCCCACTCGTAAACGATGAGCGCAGGTGCCGCGCCAAAACTCACCATGTCGGCGATGGAGTCGAGCTCCGCGCCGAACGCGGTCTGAGTGTTGGTCATGCGTGCAACGCGGCCGTCGAGGCTGTCCATGACCATCGCCACGAAGATCGACATTGACGCGTAATCAAAGCGCAGGTTCATCGCCTGGACGATGCCAAAGAAACCGAAAAACAAACAGCCCAGCGTGAACATGCTCGGCAGCGCGAACATTCCGCGCCGACGGATACGGTTCTTGAGCGCCGCGCGACGCTCACGCATCGTAAGTTCGTGACCGACGACGGCCGCAGCAGCGTCGCTCTGGGGCGCAGTTTCAGGTACGTCAGGTTCGGTCGGATTCATGGCGCGTAGTGTAGCGCGGCAATCGCGGTCACGGCGCCGCGCTCACGGCTTACTGAGCCGCGCCTAGAACCAACGACTGCGCGCCGCAAGCGTGAGCGGCGTCAGCATGTCGCCCTCTTTCTCACGTTTCGCCACCAGCGTTTCCTTCGCCTTTCGCAGCGTTGCTTCCAGCGCCGGCCCCCGTTTAAGTGCAACCGTCACCGCAAGCGCGTCGATCAGTGCCAATTGCGCGAGGCGGCCAACCATGGGCGAATACACCTCAGGGTCTTCGTCGACATCAACCGCCAGTGCAATGTCCGCGAGCTTCGCAAGCTGCGAGGCGCGCTCCGTAATCGCCACCACCGTCGCGCCCGCGCGCTGCGCGAGTTCACAAGTCTGGATCATGTCACGCGTGCGACCGGTGCGAGAAATCGCGACAACAACATCTTCCGTGGTCAGTAACGCCGCCGATTGCACCTGCCAATGTGGATCGTTGTAGGCCACCGTATGCATACCCAGCAGAAAGAATTTGTGCTGCGCATCCATCGCGACAACGCCAGAGTTGCCGACGCCGTAAAACTCCACACGGCGCGCGCCGACGATCGCCTCAGCCGCACGCTCCAGCACCTTCGGGTCGACTTGATTGCGCATCGCGATGAGCGTCGCGATTGAACGATCAAACACCTTGGCGATGACGTCAGCCGACGAGTCTTGTGCCGACACGTCGGTGTGCACATACGGCACACCGGTTGCAAGGCTCTTGGCGAGCGCCACTTTGAAGGCCTTGTAGCCAGTGAAGCCCAATGCTTGGCAGAAACGTGCGATGGTCGGGTCAGTCACGCCGACGGCCTCGGCCAGCTCCGCAATCGCCAAGTGCGCCACGCGATTGGGTTGCCCCAAAACGTAGCTCGCGACGCGTTGCTCGCTGGGTC
>JAKPSO010000126.1 GCA_029571495.1 Pseudomonadota bacterium | reverse complement strand
AGGGTGCCGCATTGCTTCCTCTGGCGTGATGACGCCATTGTCGAGAAGGTATTGCACTTTGGAGTGATCACGGGTGCGGGCAATCAGCGCGCCCCGACGCATGTGATATAGGCGTGAATCGCCCGCATGCGCCCAGTACGCGGCGTCGTCTTGCACGACACAGGCCACACACGTCGTGCGCGGCGTGTCGACTAGCCGAAAGCGTTGCGCGTAATCAGACAGCGCGTCATGCGCGGCTTTGAACGCGTTTTGGAGAAAGAGCACCGGAGACGCGAGTACCGGTTTCGCTTCCTGCTCGAAGCGTTCGAGTAAGAGTCTGACCGTGATGTGGGCTGCGATTTCGCCGCCGACATGGCCGCCCATGCCATCGGCAACGACGACGAACAGAGCATCGCGTGTGTAGATGTAACCAACGCGGTCCTGATTGACCTTACGGCCACCGCGACGGGTCTCTTGGAAAATCGAAAATTCCATCGCTAGAGCACCGTCGAAACGAACGAACGCGATGCGCGTTGTTGCGCGGCGTGTCGTCGCGCGCTGAAATCGGCTGTTGTGGCGAGCATGTGGTGTCGGACTTCCTAACGCCGCTTAGGTGCCGCTGTAGAGAGGCCTAAGCGGTCGGTAACTCGTTCAATCCAAGTACGTTTCACTTCTTCGGGTGCCGCAAGCAACATCTTTTGCACTTGATAAACAGACTGCGGTCGTTGCAACGGATCAAGTTTGAGACATTGGTCGACCAGTTCGAGTAATCGGCCGGAGTACTTGCCGGCCCATAGTTTCTTGGCTGACACGTAATGGTCGTCTTTCGAGCGGCTGTCCGCGGCTTGCGGCGCGAACGCAGCAAAGCACGCGAAAAGTGAAGCTCCGACGCCATAGAGGTCCGTCCACGGACCCAACCGCTCAGCATCTCCCTCCTTGTACTGCTCCGGTGCTGCGAAACCTGGCGTGTACATCGGAGTAACTCGACTACCTCGCGACGCTAGGACTTGGCGAGCGGCGCCAAAGTCGAGCAGTACGGGTGATCCGTCCGTACGGATGTAAATGTTGGCTGGTTTGATGTCCAAGTGCAGGAGACGCCGAGAATGCACTTCCCGCAGGCCATTCAGTAAGCGAGAAAAGACATGCCGAATGAGTCCCTCGGGCAGCATCCCCTGATTTCCTTGAATGTACTGCTGCAATGTCCGTCCGCGCTCATACTTCATCACCATGTAGACGGTTTCATTTGCGCGGAAAAAGTTCAGCACCCGTACGACGTTTGCGTGGTTGATGGTCGCGAGCGACTTTCCCTCGTCGAAGAAACACTTCATGCCGAAACGAAAAGAGTCCAGATTTTCGATCGAGCTTGCGTGAACCCTAGAGCCCTCGGAACGCAACACGAGTCCGCTTGGGAGATATTCTTTGATCGCTACGACCGTACCGTTATCGTCGACCGCTCGATAGACGATTGAGAAGCCCCCGCGGCTGATCGCGCGATCGATGCGGTAGTTGTGCAGCTTGTAACCCTGCGGGAGTGCTCTGTTTGCGACGATTGACATTTAGGTTTGAAGTACTTGCATCGTGGCTCAGGATCGTTGTGAACGGAACAACTTGTTCCTGTCTCGCGGCCTTTCGATCTACTGTCCGGACGAGCTTCCGGCACCGAGATGGACGCGCGCTCATCCTTTGTGATTGCGACGTTTATTGAGTCGAAGCATACAGCAGTATTTGGCCTTTGTTTGACGGTTGAAAGCTGCGATGCGCTGAGGCGGTGCAAATGTGCTATCGTCGGCGGAAGTATCACAATTTGTGATGGCTTCGGTGTACGAATGTTTTAGGAGAACGTGGGTGGCACGCATTACTGTTGAAGATTGCCTTGGCAACATTGAGAATCGTTTTGAATTGTCCTTGGCAGCTGCGATGCGTGCTCGGCAGCTGGTTGCTGGCCACCAACCGCTCGTTGAAGCCGCCAAGCGCGACAAACCGATTGTGGTCGCTTTGCGCGAAATTGCGACTGGAAAAATCGATCGCGCGGTCTTGAAAAAGGTCGGTATGTAACGACTATGGGGCTTGGCCCTGCTTTTTCGCATTTTCTCGCGTCGCTTCCGGAGCGATTCTCCGAGCAAGATCGCGCTCTAATTGCGGATGCGTGGTCGGTTGCACTGACCGCGCACGAGGGGCAGCTTCGACAGTCTGGCGAGCCCTATGCCACTCACCCGCTTGCCGTCGCTGGCATTCTTCAGGGATTAGTCGATCCGGGGCCACAGGCTTTGTGCGCTGCCTTGCTTCACGATGTGGTCGAGGACAGCGACGTACCCCTCGATTACCTTCGGGATAGATTTGGCGCTGACGTCGCGCACATTGTTGACGGCGTATCCAAGTTGGATGACGTTCGCTCATATGACGTCGGCGGCGCGAAAGCCGAGACGCTGCGAAAGCTAGTGAATGCAGGCGGGCGCGATTGGCGTGTTTTTGCGGTTAAGTTATGTGATCGAGTTCATAACATGAGGACGCTTGGCGCAGTGGGCGCAGATAAGCGCCGCCGCGTAGCTAGCGAGACTCACGGTATTTTTTTTCCACTGGCGCGGTATCTTGGATTCCATGCGATCGCGTTGGAATTGGAGGCATTGTCCTTGCGGGCGATGTATCCGTGGCGTTGGGATGTCATTGCGAGGTGGGTGGCTTACAAAGGTCTTGTCGATGGGCGGCGATGCACCCGTTTGGCCGTTGCCGCCATAAGTCCGTGCGACCTCACTTCTGCAAGGCAGGTTGATCGTGTTGTGAGTGACTTGATGGTACGTGCCTTTCAACTGCTTAAGCATGAGCGTGCTGTACGCGCGTTGTTCGGTGTCCCCGTCATGTCAGTGGTGTGCGGCACGATCCAAAGCGCCTATTCACGGATTTGCGCGGTTCATAGCGCGTTCGTCTACGTGCCAGCCAGTTTTGTCTGTGATGCGTCCGAGGGTTATGTTACGAGCAAGGCCCTGCTTTCGCAGCAGGGGCCGGTCGTCGAGCTCGTTGCATATTTTCCTCCGGTCTTTCGGGACGGTTGGGTTCGCTCAATTGGCGACAGTGTCAATACGGATGACTTTACGACGTTGGCGTCAACGTCTTCGCATTCTGGCGACTTTACTCGCGTGCTTCGCGAAATGGTTGAGGACAAGTCGATCGTTGTTTTCTCTCCAAAGGGGCGGCGAGTGTCTTTGCCACGTCACTCTTCGGGTTTGGACTTTGCATTCGCGATTCACTCCGATATAGGTCTCAGGACGCGAGCAGTCCGCATAAATGGTGTACTCCGTGACTCGTCCGTACAGTTAACTTCAGGCGACGTCGTTGACGTAGTCGTTTCGGACGAGGTTCAGGCGCGTGCCGAGTGGGACTCGTCGTTGCGTTCGCCCCGAAGTCGCGCGAAGCTCCGGCAGTGGCTCCGCGATGTCGCGCGTAGTGACAGCGCGGCACTTGGGCAACGACTGGTGTCAGAGGCGACGGGCTTGGTTGATGACGTGGACGGATTCACGGTTTTGGAGCGACCTGACTTTTTGGCACGCTTTTCAGTCTCCACAGTCGTTGATCTCTTTAG
>JAKPSO010000125.1 GCA_029571495.1 Pseudomonadota bacterium | reverse complement strand
GTTCGGAAAGCGTTTGTACAACGTCTCGATAGTATGCTCGACCTGGGAAGCCAAGCCACGTGACGGAGTCAACTTGGAGCCAACCCACCGCACCGACAGCGCAAATCATAAGCAGCGCGGCAACGATAGGCAGAGTCGGGCCATGAACTGGGTTAGACGTAGTATGCAGTTGCGTCAAACACGCGACTACAAGGAATAGAAGCGCTGCGGTCACAGTCGCAACACTTATCACCAGCGGTGCATTCCCCCCGCGAAAACAGGCCGAGAAAAGAAAAAGCCCCAGCAAAAATGCTAGGGCTCTATCGAGGAGGCGGGTTGAGGGGGTCAAGCCTTAGTTCGGGCTCACATTTCGATGGTCGCGATAGAGCAGGTAGCCGCCTACGCCTACAGCAACTCCACCCGCAACCACCGGAACCGAAAGACCTGCGCCGGTACCCGCACCCACTGCACCGGCGCCCAGAGCGACGTTGGTGGCGACAGGAGACACAGCGGCGAGTGCCGCAGCACAGGATTGTCCGGCTACCACATCAAGACGTTCATTCGGCTTCAACGTTACGTTGCAGCCACAATCAAATGCAACCACTACGCTTGCCTGCGAGGTTGTCGTAACTCGCACATTGTTGCCAACGCGCTGTTTATCCGTCGCAGAGCCCATGCCAGCCTTATCGCTCACCAAAACATTGCCGACCAGATCACGCAATTGTGCGACGGTGTCGCGCTTCGCGTACGCCGGATCGTCGCAGGCCGCCGCCGTTTGCTGCGCTATCACGGTAGGCGCGGCAGACGCGAATAACGCGACTGCAACAAAAGCGATTGATTTTGGATTCATGGGATTACCTCTAAGCCACGAGATGGATATGCACATAGTTTAACGGGAAAAGCCCTACGCCGCAAACGTTTTTCTTCCATGTCAAGCAGCAGAATCGACTAGTCGGTTGATACTTGACTGATGACGACGTCGTCGACGACTAGGATTCCGCGGACACCCTCGAGTGCAGACAGCCGTGTTTGTGCCTCTAGACTTAGCGTCTGGCCCACGCACTGGGCTGGGATCGTGAATGTCGTCGCACGCGTCGTCCAGCCGTTCGTTGCTCCCGACTCTTCCGCAACCGCGGTGGTAAGAACCTGTTGATTGCCGGCGCAACGAACTGTCCACATCGGCACCTTGGCCGACGCGAAGCCAGCCTCCCGCGTTCGATACGAGAGAGTAAATTTGCCGGGCTCTAGCGCCAAGGCTTGGACGGCAGCGGGGCCACGAATGGGTTGACCCGAAAAGCGAACGTGAAGCACTTGCCCCGAATTGCCAAACTCAAGCCCGCTTCGGATGGCGGCCACGAACCCGTCACGGTACTCGCCACCGCTGTTGATTGTCCAGTCAAAGGCACTTCCGCTTGGCGGCGTTTCAAAGCCACCGTTGTAAACGTGATCGACACGAGGGGACAGGTTTCTTGATGCTCCTAACCGTAATCGGTACGCTGCGGGAGTCTGCCCGCTCTCGACTAAGCGCCGTTCGATGCACAAGAGCGATTCTTTCGAAAGGAACTGCCTGTTGGCAATTTCCCATGCCATCTGGTGCGAGGCGTTCAGTTGCGGTGTCTTATCGTTTGCGCACACATACTGAAGCAACGTCTCTGTCAACGGCCACGACTCGTCCAGCTTCTTGGCAAAAAAGGCGCGCCATTCTGGTGTTCCAATACGGTTGCGCAAAAACTCAAATGCGGCGGCCCGGTCAGTAGGAGAAACCAGCGCAAGCGTCGCTGCGTACTCAAGTGCGCGAACCGCGGAGCCGATACTCAACTCGCGCCTCACTGCCCATCGCAACACGCTGGGATCCGTCGGCGCCAGCGCGAGCGCAGCCGACGCTCCCGCCAACTCGATGCCCGGACTATTAGGCGGCGCCGTTGTGGTCGCAGCGCCGAACGCCAAAAAACCAACTGCATCAAAAGGACGCTGCCGAAGGTACGCCAGTTCCTGTGGGCCGGATGGCAGCCGCGCGACTGCTCGAGTGAGCCGATCGGGCGTCGGTGCAAAAAAAAATAACGCAACGGCGCCCGCAAAGCCGAGCAGGCAAGCCACGATCACGACGGTCCGCGCTGCCAGTTCGTGTTTCCGCGGACCCGTTACGGTGCTAGCGCTGCGCATAGTTTGCCAAACGCGTAACTCGAAGCGAGTTCGCTTCGAGTGTGGTTTCAATCTCTAGGAACGCATTTTGACGCGTCGATTGACCATCGAGTCCCAGCGTCGTCAGAGTGATCAATCCGGAGGTGGTCACCTGATCGCCGATCCACTTGTGTTTCACCTGACTGAAGCGAATGGTGCGTTGTCGCGTCTCTTGAAATACGTGCTCATAGTCGCTGAGCGTCGCTCGACGGTTTGGCATC
>JAKPSO010000388.1 GCA_029571495.1 Pseudomonadota bacterium | reverse complement strand
TCTTTCGGCGCGCGTGGACTCATCACTTATGATTTGCTCGGCATTAAGGGCTTCGCGATTTATGGCTTCATGAGCACCGCAGCTGCCGAAATCGTGACCTACTTTCCCATTGCGTATCTAACGCTGCGGCCCATGCTCGCGAGCATTGATCCGAACATCGAAAACGCGGCGTTTAGCATGGGCGCGTCGCGCTGGCGTGTGTTTCGTACGATGACGTTGCCGCTTGCGTTGCCTGGCGTAGCGAACGCATTTTTGCTGTTGTTCGCGTGCTCATTGGCGGATTTCGCGACGCCTCTCATCTTGTCGGGCAACGAATTTCCGGTACTGCCGACCGAGGCGTATTTGCAGATCACGGGGCAGTTCAATCTACGTGGTGGTGCGCTGCTCTCGATCTTGCTCCTGATTCCCGCCGCGATTGTTTTCTTCTTGCAGCGCTACTGGCTGGCTGGGCGCAGCTTCGTCACTGTGACGGGCAAAGCCGGCTCGCGCAGCAGCATCGAAATCTTGACGCCTCCGATGCGTTACACGCTCTTTGCATTGTGTTTGGCGGTGTCGGTGGTCGTTGTGTATTTCTACGGGTTGCTCTTGTATTCATCGCTCGTTGTCGCCTTCGGTGCAAACCATTCGTTCACGCTCAAGCACTATCAAGTGATCTTCACCGAAGGCCTGCCTGCGATTCGCGACACGCTCATCATCGCCGCCATCGGCATGCCGCTGGGCGGTCTGTACGGCGTCGTCGTGGGCTACCTTGTTGCGCGTAAGAAATTCTGGGGACGGCAAGCGTTGGAGCTAGTGTCGATGATCAACTACGCGCTGCCCGGCACCATCGTGGGCATCGCGTATCTGCTCGCGTTTAACGATAAGCCGCTCGAATTCACGGGCACCGCGTACCTCATCGTCGCCTGCTACATCTTCCGCTACAGCCCCACGGGAATTCGCGCGACCATCGCACTCTTGCATCAAGTCGATCGCAGTCTCGAAGAAGCCTCAGAAAGCCTCGGCGCGAAGAGCAGCACGACGTTTTGGCGCATCACGCTTCCACTGATCATGCCCGCTTTTTTTACGGGTCTTGGCGTGGTGTTCATTCGCTCGATGACCGCGATCAGTGCCACGATATTTTTGATCTCGATTAACTGGACGCTCATCACCGTGCGCATCTTGGAGAACATGACGGAGCTGTCCCTCGGGCCTGCTGCAGCGTTCTCGGTGTTTGTCGTGGTCGTGGTCTATTTCGTCCTGTATTTGATCGGCCGATTACTCGCGCGCGTCGGTGCACAGCGCGACCGCGCTGGCGGTCGAGTCGAGAGCATTTTGGGAGGTTGATGTGGCGTCGATTGAAGTGAGTTCAGTAGGTACACCGCCGGAGTACACCGTATGACCGTGAACGTCGCGCAGCCAGTACCGATCCGCCTCACGGGCATTGGCAAGAGCTTTGAACACAGCGTCAAGGGGCGCGTCCACGCCGTGAAAGACGTGACGCTGGAAGTCGTGCCGGGCGAACTCTTAACGCTGCTTGGCCCGTCCGGATGCGGCAAGACGACAACGCTTCGCATGATCGCAGGGTTCGAGCAGCCGACGGTGGGTTCGGTGCACATCGGTGATCGCGACGTGACGGGGCTGCGCGCGAACGAACGA
>JAKPSO010000070.1 GCA_029571495.1 Pseudomonadota bacterium | reverse complement strand
TTTGTCACCAAAACACCGTGTGTCCACAACGGGAAAGCGTGACAAAGCGTTTCGCAAGAGGAGGAGCCCGATGAATGCCGATGCTGGCGATGCAGACGCCACGCTTGAACAGCGCAAACGCGAATACTGGAGGAAGAACCTCCGGTTGACGGTTGTGCTTATGGTCATCGGATTTGTCGTCACCTTCGTCGTGGCGTTTTTCGCGCGTGATCTCAACTTCAAGTTCTTCGGCTGGCCGTTCTCATTTTGGATGGCGGCACAGGGCGCGCTCGTCGTTTACGTCGCCCTCGTGTGGTTTTATGCGCGCTACATGGATCGACTCGACCGAGAGTATGAGTTCGACGACCGACGCGAAGGAGAGCGGCCATAGTCAAGGAAGAGTCTCAGCAGGCCTTTAGCGCGAGGCTCAAGCGCGTTTACGCCTGGTACACGCTTGGCGTCGTTGGTTTCGTGCTGCTTCTCGGATGGCTAGAGCAGTTGGGGCTTACGCGTAACTGGATTGGTTACGTCTTCTTGTTGGCCACAGTGGTGCTTTACGCAGCCATTGGCGTCATGAGTCGGACAACGAACGCTGCTGAGTATTACGTCGCCGGGCGCCGCGTTCCGGCGCTGTTTAACGGCATGGCGACGGCGGCAGACTGGATGTCTGCGGCGTCTTTTATCGGGCTTGCAGGCACGTTGTATTTGCAAGGCTACACGGGGCTCGCGTTCATCATGGGGTGGACCGGCGGCTACGTACTCGTGGCGCTTTTTCTCGCACCCTATCTGCGCAAGTTTGGTCAGTACACGATTCCAGACTTTTTGGGGGCGCGCTACGGCGGCCACACGGCACGCTCGGTGGGAGTCGTCGTGGCCATCATGTGCTCGTTCGTCTATCTCGTGGCGCAAATTTATGGGGTTGGCCTCATCACCTCAAAACTCACGGGACTTTCATTCGGCGAGGGCGTGTTCGTTGGGCTCGCCGGCATTCTTGTTTGCTCATTCTTGGCGGCATGCGCGCGGTGACGTGGACACAGGTTGCGCAGTACATCATCTTGATTCTGGCGTACATGATTCCCGTGGTTTGGCTTTCTGCCAAGCACACAGGCAATCCCATTCCGCAAATCGCATATGGCGCGGTGCTCGACAAAGTGTCGGCGCGTGAGGAGGTGTTACTCAAGGACCCGAAAGAACTGGAGGTTCGCAAGATATTGGCGGACCGTGCCGACGCGGCCGAGATCAAACTCGCGGGCCTTCCGGCGTCGTACGACGATGCGAAGATGCAGCTGCAACGTACGCTCGATCAAGCCAAGGGACGCCGCGCGCCGCCCGAGCAAATCGCCGCCGCGCAAAAGGCCGTTGACACTTATCCAAAAGACGCCAACGCTGCGAAGGTCGCGTGGAGCAAAGATCTGGCCTTGCGCGCCCGTACCGCGGCGCCGCAACGCCACGCCGAAGCCTACCCCGCAGAAAGCGAATCGGTGAAAGAGGTTTCTCGGCGCAATTTCTTGGCCCTCGTGTTTTGCTTGATGGTGGGCACTGCGGCGTTACCGCACATTCTCACGCGTTACTACACGACACCTGGGGTGAAAGCTGCACGCGAATCCGTGGTGTGGTCGCTGTTCTTCATTACGCTCTTGTACATCACGGCGCCAGCGCTCGCGGTGCTCGTGAAGTTTGACATCTACACGATGCTGGTTGGAAGTGAATTCGCAAAACTGCCCGCGTGGGTCAACTCCTGGGCGCGAGTCGACCCGACACTGCTCTCGATCACCGACATCAACCGCGACGGCATCGTGCAGCTCGCGGAAATTTCCATTGGCAGCGACATCGTCGTGCTCGCGACGCCGGAGATTGCGGGGCTGCCGTACGTAATCTCAGGGCTCGTTGCTGCGGGTGGGCTTGCAGCCGCGCTCTCGACGGCGGACGGATTGTTACTCACGATTGCCAACGCGCTCTCGCACGACGTGTATTACAAAATGATCAATCCGTCGGCGTCTACGACGATGCGCATTTCGGTCTCAAAGGCACTGCTTTTGTGCGTAGCCATGCTTGCAGCTTACGTCGCAGCGCGCAAGTCGGCAGACATTTTGTTTCTGGTGTCTGCCGCCTTTTCGCTTGCCGCAGCGGGGTTCTTCCCAGCGCTAGTACTCGGCATTTTCTGGAAACGTGCGACGGCCGCAGCGGCGGTGGCCGGCATGTTTAGCGGCGCGGCCATCACGTTCTATTACATGGCGACGACGTACCCATGGTTGCGCGGCCTGTTTGGCGTGACTGGCAGCATCAGCAGCTACACGTGGTGGGACATGTCGCCGATTTCCGCCGGCGTGTTTGGCGTACCGCTGGGGTTTGCGGTGATTATTGTTGTTAGTTTTTTTACGCGATCCCCGTCGGCTTCGGAGCAGTCACTGGTGGACTTCGTGCGCTATCCGCGCCAGCCAAGAGGCGCGGGCGATTTAGGCCCTAATACGCGGTAACGGCGACGCGAGTTGAACGTTACGCCGCAGCCGGATCGGTGCTCTTGAACGATGGCCGCGCGGCGAGACGCTTGTAAGCCCGAGCGAGGTTCGGGTGCGTAGCTTCCCAGCCAATATCCGCGAATCGAAATTTCAAATAACTCATCGCGCAGCCTGCTGCGATGTCGGCGAGCGTCAGTGCGTTGCCAACGCAGTATTCACGATCCC
>JAKPSO010000064.1 GCA_029571495.1 Pseudomonadota bacterium | reverse complement strand
AGCTGTTATCAGCCGGCGAGTTCTTTGTTCACTTCATCGCCACGCGCAACGCCACCACTGTGGGAGCGGCGGCAGCCGCGATTCCCCTGGTCATCGCTTTCGCGGCTTCCGCCGCTCCTACGCAGACGTCGCGAGCGAAGCCCGCAAGACCTACGCGCCCAACCAACGCGTCCGCCGCGCCGCCGCCGGTGCATCGTTGGCGACTAGACTAAGCCACACGGTATCCGCCGCCGCGCTGGGCACCGTCACGGAAGTGTGCTGCAACACATCGTGCCGGAAGTAAGTTACCGCGATCTCGTCGCCTGCTTTGAAGCGCGCCAAGTGTTTGCTGAGCGCGTTGCTGTTCGCGCGCAGCCCGTCAATGGCCACCAAGGCGTCGCCGGAACTGAGTCCCGCCTGCCACGCGGCCGTACCGTTGAGCACCGTTTTGATCACATTGAGGCCGCCAGCTTCGCCGACGACAAGGCCGAGCGTTCGCGTGCTCGTCTCAATCGTCGCTTCGTCGCGGCCACCGCGATCGGCTGCGCTTGCCGCCGCTCGCGTCTTGTACGCGACGGCAAACGGAGCGAACAGCGCCGCCCAGTCGGGGTCTTCCGTGCCGTCCACGAAGCGCGCGAAAAATTCGCTCATATCGCGACCCAACCAACGCGAAAAGTGCGCGCGAACGTCCTCGGGCACGCCGACATCCACTGCCCCGAACTCGCGCCACAATGCGCGCATCACATCGTCGAGCGTTGGCGCGTTGTCACTGATCGCGCGTTGCTCTAGGTCGAGCGCCATTGCCACGAAACTTCCGCGCAGGTAGTAGCTAAATTGCGAGTTGGCTGCGTTTTCGTCGGCGCGGTAATACTTGACCCACGCATCGAAACTCGCCTCGCTCGTCGCTTGTACTTGCCGTCCCGGCGAACGCAGAAGCGACGTCAGTCGCTGTCCGATCAGCTTCAGATAATCCGCTTCGGTAATCAACCCGACGCGCCGCAACATCAAATCATCAAAATAGCTCGTGAAGCCCTCAAACAGCCACAGCAGCCGCGTGTAGCTTTCGGTTGATGTGTCGTAGGCGCCTGGCGCGAGCCGATGCGTCATGAATGCAGCAGGCTTGATGCGTTTCACGTTCCATGCGTGAACATACTCGTGACTGATGAGTCCCAGCAAATCGCGGTAGCCCTCGGCCACGCTCGCGTCGCCCACAGCGGGAAGATGGTGCCGTGGCGAAATCAGCGCCGTGCTCGCGCGATGTTCTAAGCCTCCGTAGCCGTCGTCCACGACATGAAGCTGAAACAGATAGTTCGGGAACGGCGCAGCGCCGCCGAACAAATCGCAGTGTCCTTGGCAAATCTTCTGGGTGTCCAAGCGCAGCCGCTCGAGGTCGCCGCGATGCTTGCCGGTGATCACAAAACGATGCGCCACACCGCCAGCCTCGAAGCTGAACTCGCCGAAATCTGCGCACTCGAGCGGATGATCGATCAGTTCATCGTACGTCGCCGCAACATACTGCCCAAAGCCACGAGCATCCGCGCGCCGCGCGGTCATCGACGTCGCGCAACGCCACGATTCGGCGCCCGTAAACTGCGGAGCCATGATATCCAACGTACACGTCGCACTCGGCGCTGCACAGTCAAAGAGCAAACTCGCTGCAGGGTTCACAAATCCGCGTGAAGTGTCAAAGTAACAACCGCGCACCGAACGATCCCACGCGTAGACCGTATACGCAATCGTCAGCGGTTCGCCGCTACGGCAATCGAGCTGCCAAGTGGATTTATCGACCTTCGTCGCGGCGACGGATCGCCCAGCCTGCGAGGCAGACAACGACACCACATGGCGCGCGTACTCACGCATCAAGTAGCTGCCCGGAATCCACGACGGCATCGCGACGCGCTGCGCCGCGACGGGCGCATCGAGCGTCATCTGAACGTGGAGGAG
>JAKPSO010000058.1 GCA_029571495.1 Pseudomonadota bacterium | reverse complement strand
ATCCGCCAGCTCGTCGACGGCGAGGCCGCACTCGCCTTCGACGGCTCGGGAAACCTGGTGCTCGAAGATCGCGCCCCACGCCCGGACTGACGGTCACAGCCCCCGCGGCGACGCCCTTGCAGCGGGCGCTGCACGGGCCATCTGCCCAGGTCAGGGGGCAGATCCGCGCGAATGAGGTCTCGGGCACCGGTGCGGATACACTTGCCCTTCGGATTACGCCACCTCTTCGGGAGTTTGGCCCATGAAAAAGGGTCGTCACCGCCGGTACGAAGAAGCTCGGGAGCTCAAGCGCTCGTCGGAGCCATCGTTCAACGACTTGATCGATCGCGCTGATGAACGTTCCTGCCCCGAGTGCGGCGCCGATCCTGGTCATGACCATGCCGGCTGGTGCCTGGCTTTGACCGACGAAGCGCAGCAGGAAGCCGACGACTGGGCCTGAGCCCGTCGTCACCTGCAGCCTTCACTTCCGCTCCCAACTGCAAACAGGTTCTCTCGTGTCCTTCACCGCGCTCCGCAACGTCGCCCTCGTGGCGCACGTCGACCATGGCAAGACCACGCTGGTCGACGCACTCCTGCGCTCCACCGGCGTCTTCACGGCCCACGAGTCGGGCCACCTCGTCGACCGGGTCATGGACTCGAACGACCAGGAGCGCGAGCGGGGGATCACCATCCTCGCCAAGGCCGCTTCGGTCCAGTGGGGTGACATCAAGATCAACCTGGTCGACACGCCGGGCCACGCTGACTTCGGCGGCGAGGTAGAGCGCGTGCTCTCGATGGTGGACGGCGCGCTGCTTCTGGTGGATGCCGTTGAAGGCCCGATGCCGCAGACGCGTTTCGTGACCAAAAAGGCGCTCGCGCTGGGTCACAAAATCATCGTGGTCGTGAACAAGGTAGATCGTCCGGGCGCGCGTCCGGATTGGGTCGTGAACCAAACTTTTGAGCTCTTTGACAAGCTCGGCGCGACCGAAGAACAGCTCGACTTCCCGGTCGTGTACGCCAGCGGTCTTAACGGCTGGGCAGCGCTCGCCGAGGGCGAACAGGGCACGACCATGGAGCCGTTGTTCGACACCGTGCTTTCGAAGATTCCTGCGCCACAGCTCGACGACAGCGCGCCGCTGCAGCTGCAAATTTCCGCGCTCGACTACAACAGCTACGTCGGTCGCATCGGCATTGGCCGTATCCATCGCGGCACCATTCGTCCGGGCCAGCAGTACGCCATGCGCCTCGGCAGCGAAGACAAAGGTACGGCGAAAGTCAATCAAGTGTTGACGTTCAAAGGCCTGCAACGCGCCGAAGCCGAAATCGCGACGGCGGGCGACATCGTCGCCGTCACTGGCATTCAAGACCTAGGCATCGGCTACACGATTTGCGATCGCGAAAACGCCGAAGGCATGACGCCGATCGCCGTGGACGAACCGACGCTGACCATGAGCTTCTGCGTGAACACGTCGCCGCAAGCGGGACGCGAAGGCAAGTTCGTGACCTCGCGCCAAATTCGCGAACGTCTGCAAAAAGAACTCCTCGCGAACGTTGCGCTGAAAGTTGAAGACACCGAAGATGCCGACGTGTTCCGCGTCTCGGGTCGCGGCGAATTGCACCTCACGATTCTTGTCGAGAACATGCGCCGCGAAGGCTACGAGCTTGCGGTGGGCAAGCCCGAAGTGCTCTTCCGCATGATCGACGGCGTGCAGTGCGAACCTATGGAAGCCCTGACAGTGGACGTCGAAGAAGGGCATCAAGGCGGCGTGATGCAAGCGCTGGGCGAGCGTCGCGGCGAACTCCTCAACATGGAAAACGACGGACGCGGTCGCGCGCGTCTCGACTATCGCATGCCAGCGCGCGGGCTCATCGGTTTCCACAATGAATTCATGAACTTAACGCGCGGCACGGGTTTGATCTCGCACATCTTTGATGGCTACGCGCCGCACCGTGGTGACATTCCTGGCCGTCGCAACGGCGTGTTGATTTCGCAAGACGACGGCAACGCCGTGGGCTTCGCGTTGTTTTCGTTGCAAGAGCGTGGCCGCTTGTTCGTGGCACCGGGCGA
>JAKPSO010000032.1 GCA_029571495.1 Pseudomonadota bacterium | reverse complement strand
TTGCGAATCGTGCGCGCGTTTTCTGTGACCTCTTCGCCCACTTCACCGTCGCCGCGCGTGGCGGCGCGCACGAGCACACCGTCTTCGTAGCGAAGCGACAACGCGAGGCCGTCGAATTTCAGCTCGGCGAGGTATTCAATCGGTGGCGCATCGTCCGCGAGCTTCAGCTCGCGCCGAACGCGAGCATCGAATGCGCGCGCCCCTTCGACCGTAACGTCAGTTTCGGTGCGGATCGAGAGCATCGGCACGGCGTGGCGCACTTGCGCGAACGCGTCGAGCGCTTTGCCGCCGACGCGCTGCGTGGGTGAGTCGTTGGTGAAGAGTTCCGGATACTTCGCTTCGAGCGCTTGCAGCTCGCGAAACAAGCGGTCGTATTCAGCGTCCGGAATCGACGGGTCGTCGAGGCCGTAATAGCGATGATTCGCTTCAGCAATTTGTTCGCGCAGCGACTGCGCACGTTGGTAGTCGGCTTCGGTTGCGAACACGCGCAGCGAACCTACGAGAAAAGCGAGCGCGCGGTGTCGGAGCCGGGTTCAATACCCGCGCCCGCCAGTGCTTCCATCGCGGTCTTCACTTCGTCGCGCATCGACGTGAATTCAGGTTCGCCGAGCGGCTCGCCCTCGCTCGTTTTGAGTTCAGCGTCGAGAAGTTTCGACAGCGCGCGCAAGCTCTGTCGGAACATGTCGAAGCGATGCAGCGGCTGCGCGAGGCGCACCGGTTCGAGCATGCAACGCAGCGCTGTAATGTTCTCCGTACGCAGACGCTCCGGGGTGAACGGGCGCTCGAAGCCATCGACTGCGTAGAAGATCACGGCGTCGGATTCGATCTCGTGATACGCGAAACGGCCATCGGATTGCAAGCGGAAACCATTGGCCTCCAACGTGCCACGCAGGCGCGTGCCGGTCCAATGACCACCGTCTTTCTTGACCAAGTACACGATCGGAATGATGTCGACCGCGGCCAAGAAACTATCCAGTTCCGCCGCGCGTGCGGGACCGTCGCGGTAGCCATAGAACTGCGCTTCGCAGCCCAATTTCGTCGCTTGCTCAGTCAACAGGAAACGCCACGCGTCGATGTCCTGTGTGTCGATGGGGCCAGCGCGTGAAGCAAGCGGCAGCGCGAGCACAAGATGCTGCACGGAACCGACATGCGTTGGGTCGAACGATTCCCACGGGCTTTGGCGAAACAGGCGTACCCACGCAGCAGCGCGTCCCGCCGTCGCGACGAACGGCGCCGCATCAAACGCGCCACCGCTCAAACTCACAATCGACGCATGCACATGCAAGCGCTCATCAAACGGCCATTCGGACACGAGCTTTGGCCGCTCCGCGGCAGTTGGGGAGACCTCCGCGGGAGCCACGATGGGTTCAGGCATCTGGCTTTCAGGCAGCGGCTCGTCGACGAGTTCGAAATGTGTTGCAGGTTCGCTGGCCACGACGGGAGCCGCTGCGGCTGGCGCTTCAGGCGGCGTGGCAGCGGGCTGCCAAGTCTGCGTCGGGACGCCTAACGTGGGCTCAACTCGCGCCGACGGAGCGCGGTTGTCGGCATCACGTTCGTGGGCGGAGAGCAATGTCGAGCGAAGGTCGCGGTGTGAAGGTGGTGTTGCGGTGTCCGATTGAATTGTGTCTTCAACGCGGTCAGGTTTCGCGCGCTTTGATGCGCGACGCGTTTGCCACCATTGCCAAGCGAATAACACGGCGACTACAAATGCGCCGATCCCGATCAAACCAATTTGCAGAGAGTTCATGCACGGACTCCACGTTGGTTGTAGGAGCGCCTCAACAAAATCATTGCCGTGCCTCGCATGTTACGCCGCGGCCGCCATCTGCAGCGCCTGCGACACGTCGACGCCCACGATGCGTGAGACGCCGGGCTCGTTCATGGTGACACCGATGAGTTGCTCCGCCATTTCCATCGCGATCTTGTTGTGCGAAATGAACAAGAACTGAGTCGCCGTCGACATCTCACGAACGAGTCGGCAGAAGCGCTCGGTATTCGGGTCGTCTAGCGGCGCGTCAACCTCATCGAGCAAGCAAAACGGTGCAGGATTTAGCTGGAATAGCGCGAACACTAGCGCGGTCGCTGTGAGCGCCTTTTCACCGCCAGAGAGCAAGTGAATCGAGGCGTTGCGTTTGCCCGGCGGCTGCGCGACGACTTGAATGCCCGCATCGAGAATTTCTTCGCCGGTCAATACGAGCTTGGCTTGACCACCTCCGAAGAGCGTTGGGAACAAGCGACCGAATTGATCGTTGACCTTGTTGTAGGTTTCTTGCAGCAAGCTTCGCGTTTCGCGGTCGATGCGGCGAATCGCGTCTTCGAGGGTTTGCACGGCTTCGAGAAGGTCGCCAGCCTGCGCATCGAGATACAGCTTCCGTTCAGACGCTTGCTTCAATTCGTCCAATGCCGCGAGGTTCACCGCGCCAAGTTGCGCGATTTCACCATCGACGCGGGCCACCGTGCGTTGCAATTCGGCAGCACGCGGTGCGCGCTCCAACGCGCCGGCGAGCCATTCGGCATCAACTTTCAATGCAGCAAGTTGTTCGTCGAATTGAGCAAGGTTCATCTCGGCCGAGTTTTGCTTGAGCCGTGC
>JAKPSO010000022.1 GCA_029571495.1 Pseudomonadota bacterium | reverse complement strand
ACCCGCGTGCAGGCTATTACCGAAGGCGTGTTGACCTACGTGCAGCTGCCCGGCACTGTGTTCGCGAAGACACACGCGTTCTAGCGTGTCGGGCTGCAGCCGCGCGGGGGCTTGAAAGCCGCGCGCGACTGCGCTATAGTGCGAGGATGCAATCGCATATTCAGCAACCCGCCATCACAGCCTTCGCACGCTTGAGCATCATTTGCTCGCTGCTGCTGTCGTCGCTCGGCCTGCTGTCGCTGCTGCGCCCCCAGCGCAAATAAATTTCCCCCACTCCCCTCCGTTGCGTCACGTCTGATCCATCAAGTTGGGGAGACGAGGCGGCACTCCCACATTCCCAATCCTTTGCATCGACCCAGAGCCTCATCATGCCAATGTTGAAACAACCCAGCCAAAAATACGCCGCGTTCAAACCTGTCGCCTTGCCAGACCGTACGTGGCCCAACAAAACGATCACTAAGCCGCCGGTGTGGCTTGCCACTGATTTGCGCGACGGCAATCAGGCGCTGATCGAACCGATGGACGTGGAGCGCAAGAAGAAAATGTTCGCGCTGAACGTGAGCGTTGGCATCAAAGAAATCGAAGTCGGATTTCCATCCGCATCACAGACCGATTTTGATTTCGTTCGCCATCTGATCGAAGACAAAAAAATTCCGGATGACGTGTGGATTCAAGTGCTTTCGCCGTCGCGCGAGCAGTTCATCGAGCGCACGTTTGAGTCGCTCAAAGGCGCGAAGCGCGCGATTTTCCATCTGTATCACGCCGTCGCGCCGGTCATGCGCAATGTTGTCTTCGGCATGACGCAAGACCAAATCGTGAATGAACTCACGATCCCGCACGTGAAGCAGGTGTGCGAGCTCATGACGAAGTACCCAGAGACCGAATGGCGTTTCGAGTTTTCGCCAGAAATGTTCTCCAACACGGAGCTTGAATTCTCCAAGCGCGTAGTTGACACGGTCGTGGACGTCTACGGCGCAACGCCGCAGAACAAAGTGATTATCAACTTGCCAACCACCGTCGAGAACGCGACGCCGAACTGCTACGCCGATCAAATCGAATGGATGCACCGCAATGTCGCCAAGCGCGACTGCATCTTGATTTCGCTTCATCCGCACAACGACCGCGGTACGGGAACGGCTGCGGCGGAGTTGGGCTTGATGGCGGGCGCTGATCGCGTTGAGGGCTGCTTGTTCGGTAGCGGCGAACGCACGGGCAACGTCGACATCGTGAACCTCGCGCTCAATATGTACTCGCAAGGCGTGCACCCGAATCTCGATTTCAGCGACATCGACGAAGTTAAGAAGACGGTTGAATACTGCAATCAACTTCCCGTTCCGGCGCGTCATCCCTACGCCGGTGACTTGGTCTACACGAGCTTCTCTGGGTCGCATCAAGACGCGATTAAGAAGGCATTCTCCGCACGCGAAACCAACAACACGCAGTTGTGGGACATGCCGTATTTGCCGATTGACCCCATGGACGTTGGCCGCAGCTATGAAGCGATCATTCGCGTCAACTCTCAGTCCGGCAAGGGCGGCATCAGCTACCTTCTGCAAAACGAATACGGCGTCGATTTGCCGCGTCGCATGCAAATCGAATTCTCGCAAGTCGTGCAGCGCGTGATGGACGACACCGGCAAAGAAATGACCGCGGACGACATTTGGAACATCTTTGACGCGGAGTACGTCAGCGGCGGCGCGCCTTACAAATACGTCGCAT
>JAKPSO010000012.1 GCA_029571495.1 Pseudomonadota bacterium | reverse complement strand
GGTTGCGGCGATAAAGTCACCGGCTGGACGGTAATGCGCAATTGCGCCAGCGGCATGCAAGCGCTCGACTCCGCGATCAACAACATGCTCGCGGGTCGCTCCGAAGTCGTGCTCGCGGGCGGCGTGGATGCGCTCTCGCGCGCGCCGCTGCTTTACAGCGAAAGGATGGTGCTGTGGTTTGCCGCGCTCGCCAGCGCGCGCTCGATGGGGCAACGCGTCGGCGTCTTCGCCAAGCTCTCGCCGTCGGCGTTGTTTTCGCCCGTCATCGCGCTCATGAAAGGCCTCACCGATCCGAAGGTAGGTTTGCTTATGGGGCAGACCGCGGAAAACATCGCGTATCGTTTTGGCATCACGCGCGCCGACATGGACGCGTTCGCTGCGGAAAGTCACAAGCGCGTGCTCGCCGCTCAAGCCGCTGGAAATTACAACGGCGAAGTCATTCCACTGATCGACGGCAAGGGCAACGTCTACAACGATGACGACGGCGCACGTGCGGATTCCACGCCGGAAAAACTCGCGAAGCTCAAACCGTTCTTCGACAAGAAATACGGCAACGTGACAGCGGGTAACAGCTCGCAGATCACCGATGGCGGCGTGTGGTTGATGCTAGCGACCAAAGCGGCCGTTGAGAAACACAAACTTCCGGTGCTCGGAAAAATCGTCGACACGCAATGGGCCGGTTGCGACCCGGCGCAGATGGGCCTCGGCCCGGTGTATGCGTCGACCCCGATTCTGAAGCGCAACGGCCTCACGCTCGCAGATCTCGACACGATCGAAATCAACGAGGCTTTCGCCGCGCAAGTGCTCGCCTGCAAGCGGGCATGGGAAGACGAAAAATTCTGCAAAGAAGAGCTTGGTCTCGACGGCGCGCTGGGCACGATTGACATGAACAAACTCAACGTTGACGGCGGTGCCGTTGCGCTGGGCCACCCCGTCGGCGCGTCCGGCGCGCGTATCGTATTGCACGCACTCAATGTGTTGAAACGCACGGGCGGCAAACGAGCGCTGGCGACGATTTGTATCGGCGGCGGGCAGGGCGGCGCCATGCTTCTCGAATCCGCGTAGAAATCGGCTGCGCGGGCGCGTTGCTTCGTTGGCGTCGAGCTCGTGTACGTCCGTACACGTCGCTCGCCGCCGCCTCGCACCGCATCCCGCTCGCTCGATTTCTACTGCGTGACGTGTTCCAGCAAAGATAAGAACAATGGAAATGACATACGAAAACTTCAAACTCAGCACCGACGACCAAGGCAACACGTGGGTCGGGATCGATGTCGCGGGCAGCAATGTGAACACTTTGGGCTCGCCTGTGCGCGACGAGCTCGAAGCGCTGCTCAACGCATTTGACGCCAACGCGCCGAAAGCGGTGGTGTTCCACTCGCTGAAAAGCTCGGGCTTCATCGCGGGCGCGAACATTCAAGAGTTTGAAGCCATTGGCCAATCGAACGATGTCGCCGCCGCGGAAAAACTTATCAAGCGCGGCTACGATTTGTATGAGCGCCTCGCTGCGGTGAAATATCCAACGCTTGCCTTGATCAAAGGCTTTTGCATGGGCGGCGGCATGGAACTCGCGATGGCGTGCCGCTATCGCGTCGCCGTCGATGAACCATCGACACGCATGGGCCTGCCCGAAGTCATGCTCGGCATT
>JAKPSO010000003.1 GCA_029571495.1 Pseudomonadota bacterium | reverse complement strand
CGGTCTGCCGGTGCTGATGGTCGACAAAGCGAGCAAAGGTGCGCAGGCGTACATGCAGCTTGCAGCGGAGCTGTTGGCGAAACATGAAGTGTCAGAAGACGCTCGGCCGTGAGGGTACGCACTGAAGTCGAGCGAGCCGCGGGGCGCCTCGTGTCCGCAATCCAACGGGAATGGGTTGCTGCGCTCGGCACCGCCGAGGGGTCGAATGCGGAACGGGTTCTCCAGCAGGCGCATGGACTATTGCTGGCAATTCGACGGGACGCTCTCGAAGACGAGGTTGGTCAGAAAACAGTATCTCAGTATTTGGGGGCTGATTGGGTGGAGGCACACGCTGTCGTGAAACAAAAAATTGAAGAGTTGGTTGCCGAGCTGCAACGAATGAACTGAACGAGGACGGAATACAAATCATGGCAGTAAAACTAAAAGGCCTCGGCCGCGGACTAGATGCATTGCTGATGCCGGAGCCGACGAAGGTTGACGCGCCCGCTGCGGGCGTGACTTCGCTCAAAGTCACCAGCATGATCGCGGGCAAATATCAGCCGCGTCGCCGGTTCGATGACGCGTCGCTCGCCGAGCTGTCAGCATCGATCAAAGCGCAAGGCATCATGCAGCCGATCGTTGTGCGCGCCACGGCAAATGGCAAACACGAGATCATCGCCGGTGAGCGCCGCTTCCGTGCGGCGCAATTGGCCGGCTTGGTCGAAGTGCCGGTCATCGTTAAAGACGTTGATGACCGCACGGCGCTCACGCTAGCGCTGATCGAAAACTTGCAGCGGCAGGATCTGAACGCCATCGAAGAAGCGCAAGGCATCGCGCGCCTCATCGCCGAGTTTCAATTCACGCACGAGCAGGCCGCAGACGCAGTCGGCAAGTCGCGCAGCGCAGTGTCGAACTTACTGCGATTGCTGGAGCTGGCTGCCCCTGTGCAAGAGCGCGTGATGGCCGGAACTTTGGAAATGGGTCATGCGCGCGCGCTCGCGACGCTGCCGAAAGACAAGCAAATCATGCTTGCCGAAAATATCGCGATCAATGGCTTGTCGGTACGCGCGACGGAAGCGCTCGTGAAAGAGACCGCGAACGCCGCTGAAACCAAGCACCCCGGTGTCCCCGGCCCGCGCAGCAAGCAAGAAAAACTCGCGTTGCGTGATCCCGATTTGGATCGCTTAGAGACTGAGTTGGCCGACGCGCTCGGTACCTACGTGTCCATCGCGCATCAATCGAACGGACAGGGCGAACTCGTGATTCGCTACGCGAGCTTGGACCAGCTCGATGGCATCATCGCGCGCATGAAGCGATGAGTGATCGATCAAAATGATCGCGCTTGATGTCACATATGCACATGCCCCGCCAATCGTTGAGCCCTTGGCCGTGTTCACGTATTGTTCGCGTCAGTCGTGCGTCAACGAATGCTCTTAACGTTCCGTTAACGCTTATGCATCATCGCGCGAACATCCGTTAAACTTTCGCCCGTTTTCACCCAAGGACTAGACATGAAGAAGATTGCTGTACTCGTTGCTGCCGCGCTCGCGCCGGTTGCTTTCGTCAATGTTGCACACGCAGACCAAGCTCTTGCCACGGCAAAAGGTTGTATGGCGTGCCACCAGTTGGATAAAAAAGTTGTCGGCCCAGCGTACAACGCGATTCCGGCTTGCTACCCAGAGAAAGACGCCAAGAAACTGGCCGCTCTCAAAGCCGACCTCGTGAAGAAAGCCAAAGCAGGCGGCACTGGCAAATGGGGTCAGATCCCAATGCCAGCTAACGCAGCGGTTTCTGACGCTGACATCGCGAAGATCGTTGACTGGGTGTTCACGCTCAAAGGCGGCACCTGCCCAGCCGACTTCAAGAAGTAGTAGTTTCACTACCGCGCCCTGAGCGCGGCAGTAGCAAACCCAACAAAGCCCGCGTATCGGTGACGAACGCGGGCTTTGTTTTGTCAGAGCCGTGAGCTACCGAAAACTACATTTCGCCCCGCGACGGCCTCAACTTCATCTTGAGAACGAAACAGCTTTTCAGGCTGAACGACCGTGGGACGGTCAGTACAGGCGGAAATTGGTACAAGTCAACAGTGCACGCAAGAGGCTCGTAACGACCAAGCAACGGCCGCTAAGCTCTAAAAGCTGTTGACCCTGTAGCCCCAGATGGTAGCGAATAAACACGGCGCATCCCTTCATGCGGAACGCGCATAACCCGATGCTGTAGTGCGCCGTAGTCTGCACCTAAAATGGAGAGCTACACGCTCGCCGCTCATCCAGCGCCCGGCGTGAGCACCGCGCAAGGCCGATCCGACCTGTTGTTTGCGGCGACATCCTTCCTCCGTCGCAACTCTTTACGCTCTCAAATTTCATGAATCAGCCAGAAACGCTCGCCACGCTGCAAGCCTCCGTGCACGCCCCCGCTTACGTTAAACACATTCGCCTCCTCGCGTGGGTGCGCGACATGGCCGCGCTCATGCAGCCCGACGCTATCCAATGGTGCGACGGCACGGACGCTGAGTACAACGCGCTGTGCGACACGTTGGTCAAGGCGGGTGTTTTCAAAAAACTCAACGACGCAAAGCGCCCGAATTCATTCCTCGCGTGCAGCGACCCGTCGGACGTAGCGCGCGTCGAAGACCGCACCTTCATCTGCTGCGAGAAAAAGGAAAACGCTGGCCCCACCAATAACTGGATGGCGCCCGCCGAAATGCGCGCCACGTTGAACCCGCTGTTCACGGGCTGCATGCGCGGTCGCACGATGTACGTGGTGCCGTTCTCAATGGGGCCGCTGGGCTCACCAATTGCGCATATCGGCGTCGAGTTGTCTGACTCGGCATACGTTGCCGTGAACATGAAAATCATGACGCGCATGGGCAAAGGCGCGTTGGATGTGCTCGGCACTGATGGCGAATTCGTGCCGTGCGTTCACACCGTTGGTGCGCCGCTTTCCGCGGGTCAAAAAGACGTCACGTGGCCATGCAACAAAACGAAATACATCGTGCACTACCCCGAGACGCGGGAAATTTGGAGCTACGGTTCCGGCTACGGCGGCAACGCGCTGCTCGGCAAAAAATGCTTTGCGCTGCGCATCGCGTCGAACATGGGATTGCGCGACGGATGGTTGGCCGAACACATGCTCATCCTCGGCGTCACCAATCCGCAGGGCAAGAAATATCACGTCGCTGCCGCGTTCCCGTCGGCCTGCGGCAAGACCAATTTCGCGATGCTCATTCCACCCAAAGGATTCGAGGGCTGGAAGGTCACGACCATCGGCGACGACATCGCGTGGATCAAACCGGGCAAGGACGGTCGCTTGTACGCGATCAACCCTGAGGCCGGCTACTTCGGCGTCGCCCCGGGCACGAACGAAAAGTCGAACCTCAATTGCCTCACGTCGATCAAGCGCGACACGATCTTTACGAACGTCGCGCTGACCGACGACGGTGATGTGTGGTGGGAAGGCCTCACCGACACGCCGCCCGCGCATTTGATCGATTGGCAAGGCAAAGACTGGACGCCCGCCATCGCCAAAGAAACCGGCGCTAAAGCCGCGCATCCAAATTCGCGCTTCACCGTAGCCGCGACCAACAATCCCGCGCTTGATCCGGAGTGGGACAACCCGGCGGGCGTCGCGATTGACGCGTTCATTTTCGGTGGTCGTCGCGGCACCACGATTCCGCTCGTCACCGAGGCGCGTGATTGGACCGAGGGCGTGTACATGGCCGCCACGCTTGGCTCCGAAACTACCGCAGCGATTGCCGGTCAAGTTGGCGTCGTCCGCCGCGATCCGTTCGCGATGATCGCGTTCGCGGGCTACAACATGAGCGACTATTTCGCGCACTGGTTGAAGCTTGGAAAGAAACTCGCCGACAGTGGCGCTAAGCTCCCGAAATTGTTCACCGTGAACTGGTTCCGTAAGGACGCCGACGGCAAATTTGTATGGCCGGGCTTCGGCGACAACATGCGCGTACTGGCCTGGATGTTGGAGCGCGTTGAAGGCAAGGGACAAGGCGTTGAACACGCCTTCGGCACCACGCCGCGCTACGGCGACCTGAACTGGAACGGCACCGATTTCAGCGAAGCGAAGTACGAGAGCGTCACGCGCATGGATCGCGACGAGTGGACCGCTGAGCTCAAGCTTCATGCTGATTTGTTTGAACAACTCAAACATAACCTGCCTGCGGAACTGCCCGCGACCAAGGCGAAGATCGAAGCGCGCCTCGCCGCGTAACTTCAAACTTGTTGGAAATGCGCGCGTGCCACCGCGGTGGTGCCGCACCGCGGACCGCCGCAGCGCAATGCTGCAGCGACCCGACTAAGCTCTCGCTAAGGAACCGCTGATTTAATTCGGCGAAGCCTCACACATCTTTACATTTCATCTGCGGACGAAGCATTCTGCGCGTGAAGCTACGGGCTACGATACGAGAAGAACTTGTGGGCGCGCATTGCACGAAGCGCTGTCGCAGGGGCGTTCCTCACTCTCACGGATCGACATGAAAACGTCACGTAATTTGTTTTTGCCCATCGTTCGCATCGCCGCTACGTTAGCGGGCGCCGCCGCCTTCATAACGTCCTCCACGGTTCAGGCACAAAGTGCCACCAACGGCAAAGCGCTCTACGAATCGGTCCTCGTCACCGGCGAAAAAACCTGCGCGGCAGGCACCTGTCACGGTCCGAGTCCGACGCTCAACCAAAACAAAATCAAGAACGGCACCACCGCTGCGAAAATTTCTGCCGCCATTTCCAGCGTGTCCGACATGCGCTTCTTGGCGGGCGCACTAACGACCGCACAGCTCAACGATCTCGCTGCCTACATCGTGAACCCAAGCGCGGCGGTGTCCACGCCCACAGCGACGTTGTACGTCACCACAATTAACTTCGGCTCCGAGGTCGTTGGCACGACGAGTGCGGCGCAAACCGCCACGATATCGAACACCGGCGGTGCACCACTGCAAATTTCCGCGATCACCTTGACGAGCGGTGACTTTGCAATCTCGGGCGGCACTTGCACCGCCACGACGACACTCGCCGTCGCCACCGTGTGCACGGTCAATTTGACGTTCTCGCCGACTGCGACCGGTGCGCGCAGCGCAACCCTGACCTTCTCGCATAACGCGACGGGTGGTAGCAGTAGCGTCGCGCTGTCTGGTACAGGTACGGCTAGTACCATTGCGACGACCGCGACGATGGTGGAGTACCACCACGCAGGTCTCGACTACTACTTCATCACGTCACGCGCCAACGAAATTGCGTTGCTTGACGGCGTCGCTGGATGGGCGCGCACGGGCAAGTCGTTTAAGGTGTACACGACCTCGCAAGCAGGTACAGCTGGGCTCGTTCGCTACTACTTCGATCAGATCGCGTTGGCCAATTCACGCGGATCGCACTTCTACACCGCGGTACAGGCGGAAAAAGACGCACTGACGTCGCTTAACCCCGCCAACGCCGCGACGCCACGATTGCCGTTCAGCGAGGGTCTTGATTCCTACATGTTCGCGCCGGCAGTTGAAGGTGTTGGTGGTTCATGCGCGGCGGGCCAAACGCCCGTGTATCGCATCTTCCGTGGCCAGGCACGCTTCCCCGACAACCCCAACCATCGCTTCACGACCGACACGACGGTCTACAACAGCTTTGTGGCGTTGGGGTGGGACGGCGAAGGCGTGAAGCTCTGCGCGCCGCAATAGCGCGCTTAATTCGGCTGCGACGCTGGCGTGCAATCCCCGAAGTTTTGGTACACCCAAGCCGCGTCGAAATAGGTGTGTAGATAACGCTCGCCAGCATCGCAAATGAGCGACAGAATCGAGCCTTGTTCATCTGTTGCGAGCATGCGCTCCGCGAGCATTAGCATCGCGTGAAAATTGGTGCCGGTTGACGGCCCAACGCGGCGACCGAGACGC
>JAKPSO010000957.1 GCA_029571495.1 Pseudomonadota bacterium | reverse complement strand
GATGCCGCACCACCGATGTGGAACGTGCGCATCGTGAGCTGGGTGCCGGGTTCACCAATCGACTGCGCCGCGATGACGCCGACTGCCTCGCCTTGGTTCACGAGCTGGCCGCGGCCCAAGTCGCGACCATAGCATTTTGCACACAAGCCGTGCCGCGTCGCGCACGTAAGCGGCGAACGAGTCTTAACCTCGTCGATACCTAGGCTCTCGATCAGATCAACATCGTCCTCGTTCAGGAGACGGCCAGAGACGATAACAACCTTACCCGTTTCCGGATGCAGCACGTCGCCGACCGTTGTGCGGCCAAGAATGCGGTCACGCAGAGACTCGATCACTTCACCGCCGGAGACCACCGCCTTCATGACGAGGCCTTCGGTCGTGCCGCAATCGGTGTCGGTCACAACGAGATCCTGTGTGACATCAACCAAGCGGCGCGTCAAGTAACCGGAGTTGGCCGTCTTCAACGCGGTGTCAGCGAGACCTTTACGGGCACCGTGTGTTGAGATGAAGTACTGAAGAACGTTCAGACCTTCGCGGAAGTTCGCAGTAATAGGCGTTTCAATGATGGAACCGTCCGGTTTTGCCATCAGACCGCGCATACCCGCCAGTTGGCGAATCTGTGCAGCGGAGCCGCGGGCACCGGAGTCAGCCATCATGAAGATCGAATTGAACGAGTCTTGTTTGACTTGTTTGCCTTCGCGATCCGTCACCATTTCTGAACCGAGCCGCGACATCATGGCGCGCGCGATGTCGTCACCGGCTGCGCCCCAAATGTCGACCACCTTGTTGTAGCGTTCGCCGGAGGTCACAAGACCGGATGAATATTGCTGCTGAATTTCTTTAACCTGTGCTTCCGCGTTCGCGAGGATCGCGTTCTTCTCTGGCGGAATGAGCATGTCGTCCGCCGCAAACGAGAAACCCGCACGCGTCGCCAGGCGGAAACCCGACTGCATCAACTTATCCGCAAAAACAACCGTGGCGCGCAATCCACAGCGACGGAAGCTCGCGTTAATGAGCTTAGAAATTTCTTTCTTTTTCAGCGGCTTGTTGATCACCGAGAACGGCAGGCCTTCCGGCAGAATGTCCGAGAGGAGCGCGCGACCAACAGTTGTGTCTTCACGCTTGATTTGGTCGATGCGCTCGCCGTCCGGTCCAAACGTAATCTGACGAATACGAACGGTCACTTTGGCATGCAGGTCCACCATGCGTGTTTCGTACGCACGCGAAACCTCAAGCACGTCCGAGAACATCATGCCTTCACCGCGAGCGTTGATCTTCTCGCGTGTTGCGTAGTACAGGCCCAGCACGATGTCTTGCGACGGCACGATGCAAGGATCGCCATTCGACGGCAGAAGGACATTGTTCGACGCCAGCATCAACGTACGCGCTTCCGCTTGCGCTTCGAGCGACAACGGCACGTGCACAGCCATTTGGTCACCGTCGAAGTCGGCGTTGAAGGCCGTACACACGAGCGGGTGCAACTGGATCGCTTTGCCCTCGATCAGCACGGGTTCGAACGCTTGAATACCGAGTCGGTGCAACGTCGGCGCGCGGTTCAAAAGGACCGGGTGCTCGCGAATGACTTCTTCGAGCAAGTCCCACACCAACGGCTCTTCGCTCTCGACGCGACGCTTGGCTTCCTTGATGGTCTTCGCTTCGCCCATTTGTTCAAGGCGATTGAAGATAAATGGCTTGAAGAGTTCCAGTGCCATCTTCTTCGGCAAACCGCACTGATGCAGTTTGAGCTGCGGACCAACCACAATAACGGAACGGCCCGAGTAGTCGACGCGCTTACCCAACAAGTTTTGACGGAAGCGACCTGACTTACCCTTGATCATGTCAGCAAGCGACTTCAACGGACGCTTGTTAGCGCCAGTCATCGCCTTGCCGCGACGACCGTTGTCGAGCAACGAGTCAACAGACTCTTGCAACATGCGCTTTTCGTTGCGCACGATGATGTCCGGTGCTTTCAATTCCAACAAACGCTTGAGGCGGTTGTTACGGTTGATCACGCGGCGATAAAGATCATTGAGGTCAGACGTTGCGAAACGACCACCGTCGAGCGGCACCAACGGGCGCAACTCTGGGGGCAAGACCGGCAGGACTTCAAGCACCATCCAGTCAGGTTTGATGCCCGACTTGAGGAACGCCTCCAACACTTTCAGGCGCTTGGAGATTTTCTTGATCTTTGCTTCGGACGACGTCGCGCCGAGCTCCGAGCGCAAGCGTTCAGCCTCCTCCACGACGTGAATCGAAGACAGCAATTCGCGCACAGCTTCGGCCCCCATCAGGGCCTTGAAGTCATCGCCGAACTCTTCTGTTTTTGCGATGTAGTCATCCTCGGTGAGCAACTGACCGCGCTGCAGCGGCGTCAAACCGGGATCAACGACGACGAATGCTTCGAAATACAGGACGCGCTCAATATCGCGAAGCGTCATGTCGAGCACCATCCCTAAGCGAGACGGCAGCGACTTGAGGAACCAAATGTGCGCAACCGGCGAGGCCAGTTCGATGTGGCCCATGCGCTCGCGGCGAACTTTGGTGAGTGTGACTTCGACGCCACATTTCTCGCAGATTACGCCGCGATGCTTGAGACGCTTGTACTTGCCGCACAGGCACTCGTAGTCTTTGATTGGGCCAAAAATCTTGGCACAGAAGAGGCCGTCACGTTCTGGCTTGAACGTGCGGTAGTTGATTGTTTCCGGTTTTTTGACTTCGCCGAACGACCACGAGCGAATACGCTCAGGTGACGCAAGGCCGATCTTGATCGCATCGAACTCTTCGTTCGGGGTCGTCTGTTTGAACAGGTCTAACAAGGCGTTCATATTTTCCCTTTGAATTCGGAGTGACTACTTGCGTTCAAGGTCGATGTCGATACCGAGCGACCTGATTTCTTTGACGAGCACGTTGAAGGATTCCGGCATGCCGGCCTCAATCTTGTGTTCGCCCTTCACGATGTTTTCGTAAACCTTCGTGCGACCCGTCACGTCGTCAGATTTGACGGTCAGCATCTCTTGCAGCGTGTACGCGGCGCCGTATGCCTCGAGTGCCCAAACTTCCATTTCACCGAATCGTTGGCCGCCGAATTGAGCCTTGCCGCCCAACGGTTGCTGCGTGACGAGACTGTATGGTCCCGTCGAACGAGCATGCATCTTGTCGTCGACGAGGTGGTGCAGTTTGAGAACATGCATGTAGCCTACGGTGACCGGGCGATCAAATGCTTCGCCAGTGCGACCGTCGTACAGCGTGATCTGACCCGACTCTGGCAAATCAGCGAGCTTAAGCATGCTCTTGATTTCGCCTTCATTCGCGCCGTCAAACACTGGCGTTGCAAACGGTAAGCCGTGGCGCAAGTTGCCTGCGAGTTCGTTCACCTCAGCATCAGTGAACGCTGAGACGTCTTGCTTTGCGCCGACGTTGTGGTAGATGCCTTCGATGAACCCGCGGATCTCCTTGACGTTAGCCTGCTGCTTCAGCATTGCGTCGATCTTGTTGCCGATTCCTTTTGCAGCCCAACCCAAGTGAACTTCGAGAATCTGTCCGACGTTCATCCGCGACGGCACCCCCAATGGGTTCAACACGACGTCAACCGTGGTGCCATCGGCCATGTGCGGCATGTCTTCGACTGGCGTGATTTTTGACACAACACCCTTGTTACCGTGGCGTCCAGCCATCTTGTCGCCGGGTTGCAGGCGGCGTTTAACGGCCACGTACACCTTGACCATCTTCAACACGCCCGCTGGCAACTCGTCGCCCTGCGTCAGTTTGCGTTTCTTCTGCTCGAACGCGGCGTCGAAGTTGTGACGCGTCGCGGTCAGGCTTTCCTTAACGCCCTCTAGCTGGCGCGCCGCATCATCGTCGGCGAGACGCAGGTCAAACCAGTCGTAACGACCGATCGATGACAGATATTCTTTGTCGAGTTTGGTGCCTTTGGCGAGCTTTTTCGGACCGCCGCTCGCGACTTTGCCAATGAGCAAACGCTCCAGACGCTCGAACGCATCGTTTTCGACAATGCGCAGCTGGTCTGCCAAGTCCTTTTTGTACCCGCGAAGTTCTTCGTCGATGATCAGCTGGGCGCGCTTGTCTCGCTCGATGCCTTCACGCGTAAATACTTTGACGTCGATGACAGTTCCGGCGATACCTGATTGGACGCGCAGCGAGGTGTCTTTCACGTCGCTCGCCTTTTCACCGAAAATCGCGCGGAGCAATTTTTCTTCAGGCGTTAGCGTGGTTTCACCCTTCGGTGTTACCTTGCCGACAAGGACGTCACCAGCCTCAACTTCAGCACCAATGTACACGATCCCCGACTCGTCAAGGCGCGTCAGTTGTGTCTCGCCAAGGCTCGAAATATCGCGCGTAATTTCTTCCGCACCGAGCTTCGTGTCGCGCGCGACAACCGTCAACTCCTCGATGTGGATCGAGGTGTACCGATCTTGCGCAACCACGCGCTCCGAGATCAGAATCGAGTCTTCGTAGTTGTAGCCGTTCCACGGCATGAACGCGACCAACATGTTCTGGCCAAGTGCGAGTTCGCCCTTGTCCGTTGATGCACCGTCCGCGATTACATCGCCCTTGGCGATCTTGTCGCCAACTTTTACGAGCGGCCGTTGGTTGATGTTCGTGTTCTGATTGGAACGCGTGTACTTGATCAGGTTGTAGATGTCCACGCCGACGTCACCCGACGCCGCTTCTGCGTCGTTCGCGCGAATCACTACGCGTGCTGCATCGACGTAATCGACGCGTCCACCACGTTTTGCAGTCACCACTGTGCCCGAGTCAATTGCCGCAGTGCGCTCAACACCAGTACCCACGAATGGCTTTTCCGGGCGCAGGCAGGGCACCGCTTGACGTTGCATGTTCGAACCCATCAACGCGCGGTTCGCGTCGTCGTGCTCGAGGAACGGGATCAGCGAGGCCGCTACCGAAACGATCTGCGATGGCGCCACGTCCATGTAGGTCACTTCGGAGGGCGGCATCAACGTCGAGTCGCCTTTGATACGGCAAGCCACGAACTCGCGCGTCAGGTTACCTTTGTCATCGAGCGGCGCATTGGCCTGAGCAATGACGTAGTTGCTTTCTTCAATCGCGGACAGGTAAGCGATGTCGGCCGTAACGGCGCCGTTCACTACTTTGCGATAGGGTGTTTCGATGAAGCCATAGTCATTGACGCGAGCGAACAAAGCCAGCGAGTTAATCAGGCCGATGTTCGGACCTTCTGGTGTTTCGATCGGGCAGACGCGGCCATAGTGCGTTGGATGAACGTCGCGCACTTCGAAGCCTGCGCGCTCACGCGTCAAGCCGCCTGGTCCGAGCGCCGAGACGCGACGTTTGTGCGTAATCTCGGACAACGGGTTCGTTTGGTCCATGAACTGCGACAGCTGGCTGGAACCAAAGAACTCTTTGATCGCTGCCGAGATCGGCTTGGCGTTGATCAAATCGTGTGGCATCAGGTTTTCGCTCTCGGCCTGACCCAGACGTTCTTTGACAGCGCGTTCGACGCGCGCCAAACCGCTGCGGAATTGGTTTTCGGCGAGTTCGCCGACGCTACGGACGCGACGATTGCCGAGGTGATCGATATCGTCCACCTGACCACGACCATTACGCAAATCGAGAATGATGCGAACGGTTTCGAAGATGTCCTCATGCGTGAGGACCATTGGGCCCTCGATTTCATCGCGACCAACGCGACGATTGAATTTCATACGACCTACGCGCGACAAGTCGTACGTGTCTTCGTTAAAGAAGAGGCGTTGGAACAGCGCTTCTACGGCCTCTGCAGTCGGCGGTTCGCCTGGACGCATCATGCGATAGATGGCGACGCGAGCAGTCGTCTTGTCCGGCACGTCATCGGTCTTGAGCGTCATGGAAATCCATGGACCTTCGTCGAGCTCATTGATGTAGAGCGTGCGGATGTGGTCAACGCCTGCCTCGACCAATTTCTTGAGCGACTCTTCTGTCAGCTCTTCATTGGCTTTGAGCAACACTTCGCCCGTTTCCTTGTCGATGACGTTTGTCGCAACGATGCGGCCAATCACATCTTCCGTTGGCAACATCAGGCGTTCGACCTTCGCCGCCTGCAGATCACGAATGTGTTTCGCGGTAACGCGTTTGTCTTTAGCGACGACGACTGTTCCGTCGGTCGTCGTGATGTCAAAGC
The DNA here is from genome assembly GCA_029571495.1 of Pseudomonadota bacterium. Lineage (GTDB taxonomy): Bacteria > Pseudomonadota > Gammaproteobacteria > Burkholderiales > Casimicrobiaceae > Casimicrobium. The sequence goes on along the minus strand of JAKPSO010000957.1, from coordinate 3,565 downwards.
GCGCGACTTCACCCTTCACGCGTTCCGGTACAAACGCCAACTCGTTGCCGCGCGGCGTGAAGTGGATGTCGTCAAACTTGAAGTATCGTGCGAGGATTTCCTCATCGGTCAGTCCGAGCGCTTTCAGCAGGATCGTCACCGGCATTTTGCGGCGGCGATCAATACGGAAATACAGGTAGTCCTTCGGATCGAATTCGAAGTCCAGCCAAGAACCGCGATACGGAATCACACGCGCAGAGAACAAGAGTTTTCCAGAGCTGTGCGTCTTGCCCTTGTCGTGTTCAAAGAACACGCCAGGCGAGCGATGCAGCTGGGAAACAATGACACGTTCGGTACCGTTGATCACGAACGAACCGTTTTCCGTCATGAGCGGCATTTCGCCCATGTAGACCTCGGATTCCTTGACTTCCTTCACGGTGTCTTTGGCAGCTTCCCGATCGTAAATGATCAGGCGAACTTTTGCGCGCACGGGCGCAGCAAAGGTCAGGCCGCGCTGCTGGCATTCGACAACATCAAACGGCGGAGTGCCCAGTGTGTAGTGAACGTACTCAAGCTTCGCGAAGCCGTTATGGCTGGAAATTGGGAAGATGGAAGTGAAGGCCGACTCCAAGCCGATATTTTTTCGGTCTTGCTGCCGAACCCCTACTTGCAGGTACTCGTTGTATGAAGCGAGCTGTGTGTGTAGCAGGTAGGGCACCGGCAACACGGCGGTGCGCGATCCGAAGCTCTTACGGATACGTTTTTTTTCGGCGAAGGCGTACGTCATGTGTTCCTCAACTGTGGAAGCGAGAGGCGCGACCGCAAACAACCCATTCGGGCTTTTCTTGCGATTGCGGGAGCGAGAGAAGGCTCTCGGTTATTACGGCGTCGCGATGATGCAACGTAACAAGCGGCAGCAGTCTCTTCAAACGGCGAAGGGCCGGAGGGGTTTCGCAACCCCACCAGCCCTTACGACCGGAGCGAAATTACTTGATTTCGGCCTTAGCGCCGGCTTCTTCAAGTTTCTTCTTAGCGCCTTCGGCATCAGCCTTCGGCATTGCTTCCTTGACAGTTTTTGGGGCGCCGTCAACGAGGTCTTTCGCCTCTTTCAGGCCCAAACCGGTGATTTCGCGAACTGCCTTAATCACGCCAACTTTGTTTGCGCCGACTTCTTTCAGTACAACGTCAAACTCAGTTTTCTCTTCAACCGCAGCAGCAGCGGCGCCGCCACCACCTGCAGCTGGTGCGGCCATCGCAGCGGCCGATACGCCGAATTTCTCTTCGATTGCCTTAACGAGATCGTTCAGATCCATCACCGACATCGTGTCGAGTGCGGCGAGGAAGTCATCTTTATTGAATGCCATGTGTGGCTCCTAAAATTTTTGTATCAACGAATGGATTAAGCAGCGGTGGCTTCGGCAGCTGGCTCAGCGGCAGGTCCGCCTTTGCTTTCAGCAACGGCAGCCAACACGCGAGCGATGCGCGAAACGGGCGACATAAGCAAGCCAGCCAATTGCGCCAGCAGTACTTCTTTGCTCGGAATCGAAGCGAGCGCAACGACGCCAGCCTTATCAAGCAATTTGCCATCAAACGCGCCAGCTTTGACTACGATCTTGTCGTTGGTCTTAGCGAAGTCGCTGATGACTTTGGCGGCGGCGACGGCGTCGGTGGACATGCTGTAAATCAGTGGTCCGGACATAGCGCCCGCAGCCACTTCAAACGGCGAACCAGCCACAGCACGGCGCGCGAGTGTGTTTTTCAACACGTGCAGGTAAACACCCTGCTCACGAGCGCTCTTGCGCAGCTTGGTCATGTCCGCCACCGTCGTGCCGCGATATTCAGCCATCACGAGCGTCTGCGCATTAACTACCTGCGCCTTGACTTCGTCGATGACCGCGGCCTTTTCAGTGCGATTTAGACTCAAGTTATTCTCCTGTCAAACCCAACAACACTACTTGCGTCGTTGGGCGGGTTTCAGCGACCTTGCCGCATCCAATCCCTGTGCCACATCGATAAGAAGTCGCACACAAATTTCGTACAGCGGGACCGCCATCTGCGTTGGTTGCGGCTCGTCGTGAAACGGGCCGTCGATTAAGCGCGTTCAGGAGTTTCCCTCGACGCACCAACGGTCTTGGATAGCCTGCAACCTCATCGCGAGCGACGGGGCGACAGCCCACCAATCTTTTTTAGGCTGCGCGAACTACTGCGCCGCCTGTGTCGCGCCAAATGCGCCGGTGTCTACGCGAACACCCAGACCCATCGTGCTAGACACGCTAACTTTCTTCAAATACACGCCTTTGGACGACGCAGGTTTTGCCTTTTGCAGAGCATCGACCAGCGCGCGCAGGTTGGTCTCGAGCGCAGACACTTCGAACGATGCACGTCCGAGCGTTGCGTGAACGATACCGGCCTTGTCGGTACGGTATTGCACTTGACCCGCCTTAGCATTCTTAACGGCACCCGCCACGTCAGCACTCACGGTGCCCACTTTCGGGTTCGGCATCAAACCGCGCGGACCGAGCACTTGACCCAAGGTACCGACGACACGCATAGCGTCCGGCGAAGCGATAACAACGTCGAACTCCATGAAGCCGCCTTTGACGCGTTCGGCGAGGTCATCAAAACCGACAACGTCAGCGCCAGCCGCTTTGGCTTCTTCAGCCTTTGCGCCTTGAGCGAATACAGCAACGCGAACGGTCTTGCCCGTACCGGCTGGCATCACGACTGAACCGCGGACGGTTTGGTCGGATTTCTTTGCATCAATGCCGAGATTGATCGCAACGTCGATCGACTCGTTGAATTTGGCCGTCGCGGTAGTTTTCGCGAGTGTCAGCGCATCGACCACCGGGTAGAACTTGTTGCGGTCTACCTTACCTGCGAGCGCCTTAGCGCGCTTTGTGAGCTTAGCCATGGTTATTTCACTCCTTCAACGGTGATGCCCATCGAGCGAGCGCTGCCAGCGATCGTGCGCACAGCTGCGTCCATATCTGCTGCCGTGAGATTTGGCATTTTGACTTTAGCAATTGCCTCAGCCTGTGCGCGCGTGAGCTTGCCGACCTTGTCGGTGTGTGGCTTTGCGGAGCCTTTTTGCACTTTGGACTCTTTCTTGATCAAGTACGTCGCCGGCGGCGTGCCCATGATGAAAGTGAAACTCTTGTCCGCGAATGCGGTGATGGTGACCGGAATTGGCATTCCTGGCTCCATACCTTGAGTCTGCGCGTTGAACGCTTTGCAAAACTCCATGATGTTCAGACCGCGCTGACCGAGAGCGGGACCGATTGGTGGCGATGGATTCGCCTTTCCTGCGGGGACTTGCAGCTTAATAAAGCCGACGATTTTCTTTGCCATGATGGCTCCTCAATTTGGGTGATAACGAACGCCGGTTGTTTACGACGCTCTCCCCGTTAAAAAGTGATCGAACGCCGGAGCGCTCGGTCACGACTTATGCTTTTTCGACTTGACCGAACTCGAGTTCAACTGGCGTTGCACGACCGAAAATCATGACCGACACGTGAAGCTTCGACTTCTCATAGTTAACGTCCTCGACGTTACCCATGAAGTCCGTAAACGGACCGTCTTTAACACG
>JAKPSO010000925.1 GCA_029571495.1 Pseudomonadota bacterium | reverse complement strand
GCTCCGGTTGCGGAGAGCGCATAGGAGAGCGCACCACCGAGACAGTACCCAACGCTTGCGATCTTGCCGTTGGTTGCTTCGTGCGCACGGAGTGCATTCGCAGTGGAGGCCAAGTCGCTTACCGCAAGCGCTCGATCAAGGCCGTTCATGTAGGCAAACGCCTTCGGGTTGTCGATGTCGTTGTAGCCAAGGTCGACGCGAGAATGCTGGCGGAAGAACACGTCCGGCGCGAAGACCGTGAAGCCGTCCATCGCGTACTGATCGGCGACATCGCGGATGTGCTCGTTCACGCCCCAGATCTCCTGAATCAAGACGATGCCAGGACCTTTGCCTTTGGGTGGCGTCGAAACGTATGCGCCAAAAGTCGCGCCATCCTGCGCCTTGATATCGATCCAGTGTCCGTTCATTCGCTGCGTCCTTCCGATACGTCCGGTCAATTATCGCTCACCGCAGGGCGATATCGCGCCTACAAGTGCGCTCTAAAATGGTTAAATGAGTCGAATTTTGAATATCGCGACCTACCGCTTCGTAGGCATCGATGACCCAGCGGCACTAAAGGCCTCGGTGTTGCCGAAAGCGCAGGCGCTTGGCGTCAAGGGCACTATTTTGCTGGCGCACGAGGGCATCAATATGTTCCTTGCTGGCGCGGAGACGGCGGTCCGGAGCTTTTTGGCGATTCTCGACGACGACCCACGGTTCGCGGGGCTCAACATTAAAGAGAGCTGGAGCGACACCGTGCCGTTCAAGCGCATGAAGATTAAGCTGCGACCCGAGATCGTGACCTTCCGACAGGCGAACGTCGATCCGGTGAACGCACCGGCACCGTTCATGACGCCCGCGGAGCTGAAGCGTCGCTTGGACGCGGGCGAAAAGCTTGTCCTGCTCGACACGCGAAACGACGTTGAGGTCGCGAAGGGCACCTTCGACAACGCCGTCTTCTGGGGCAACACCAATTTCACGGAATTCGGCGAAATGGCGCACACGCATGTTGACGAGTTGCGCAACAAAACGGTGGTAAGTTTTTGCACGGGCGGCATTCGCTGCGAAAAGGCCGCGCCGTTTCTTCAAGACCTCGGCGTGAAAGACGTTTACCAACTCGAAGGCGGCATCTTGCGCTATTTCGAACTGGTCGGCCGCGACCACTACACGGGCGATTGCTTCGTGTTCGACGAGCGGCGAGCGGTTGACGCGACGCTCTCGAAGCCCGCCTAAGGCACGCCTGTCAGGCTAGTGTTTCCACTTCACGACCGACAATAGGTTGTTGAAGTCGTCGGTCCATAGCGGCGTTCCCGGCGTTTGCGTCAGCGGCTTCGCTGCGCTGCCGAGGGTCGCAAACACCTCTGGTGAGCGTGCAAGTAGCACCCAAGTGCTCGTCGAATGCAACGTGTTGTTCGCCTGCGACGGGTCGTCAACAACGACGCCCGCGAGTCCCTCTTTCGCCGCGATCTCCGCTAACACGGGCGGCAAATTGAGGAATCGGTTCGACACGTGGTAGGCCACGATGCCATCGCGCTGCACTTGTTTCATGAAGACGCTCACCGCCTCGCGCGTGATGAGATGCATCGGGATCGAATCGCCAGAAAACGCGTCCACTGCGAGCACGTTAAATTGGTTGCTCGCCTCGCGTTCCAGCGAGAGCCGCGCGTCACCGAGAATGACGTCTAGTTTTGCGCGACTGTCTGCCAAATACGTGAAGTACTTGCGCGCGAGGCGCTCTACTTCGGCGTTGATTTCGTAGATGCGACAAACGTCGATCTCACGACAATACGCGGCAACCGTTCCGACGCCCAGGCCAATCATCCCGATGCGTTGCGTGTTGTTCGTTCGCGGTGCTCGCTCGCGTTGCAGGTTTACTGCACGGCCAAAACCTGACGTCGGCGTGTAGTACGTCGTCGGTTCCTTGCGCCACTTCTCATGCGTGTACTGCTCGCCGTGCAAGATCGCGCCGTGCACCAAGCGCACAAGGTAGTCTTCGTTGCCGGGTACATCATAGGCCTTCACCTTCAGCACGCCGTAAAAATTGCGCGAGAGTTCCAGCGCGTTCTTTCGCTCGTCCTTCACCGACCAAGCACCCGTGCCGATCACGCCCAATGCCAACACTACGGCAAGCCATTGCAGTGGTGACCACTGCGCGCGCGCCACGGGCACGTAAAGCATCGCCGCGAACAACAACGCGACGGCAGTTTCGAGGTAGGTCGTGAACACCAACGGCGCGACAACACTCACGAGGAG
>JAKPSO010000896.1 GCA_029571495.1 Pseudomonadota bacterium | reverse complement strand
AACCCGAAGCCACCGTACAACTCTTCACCAAAGTCATCGAAGCCGTCGCCCATGCGCACACCCAGCTCATCATCCACCGCGACATCAAGCCTTCGAACATCCTCGTTGACGCCAAAGGCGAACCGCACCTACTCGACTTCGGCATCGCCAAGCTTCTCGATGACGAAGACAGCAACACCCTTGAGGCCACCCAACTCACCAAACTCTCAGGCCGCGCCTTAACGCTCGACTACGCCTCACCCGAACAAATCAACAACGCCAGTCTCGGCACTGCCAGTGACGTCTACTCGCTGGGTGTTGTTCTCTACGAACTCCTCACTGGAACAAGGCCCTATCACCCCAAAGGCCCCACCCGCAGAGACCTAGAACAAGCCATCCTCGACCAAGACCCACAAAAGCCCAGCGAACAACTCATCACGCACAGCACCAACACCGCCACCAGCAACAGCGAGACGGGCAAGTCCGCAAGACGCATGCGAGGAGATCTAGACACCATTGTTCTCAAAGCGCTACGCAAAGATCCGAAGCAGCGATACGCTACTGCTCAAGCCTTTGCCGATGATCTGAAGCGATACATCGCGTTTGAGCCTATTGCGGCGAAGCCGGATGATGCTTGGTATCGCGTTGGGCGCTTTGTGCGTAGGCATCGGGTGGGGGTCGGCGTCGCGGCCGCATTACTTGTTGCAACGGCCATTGGAACCACAAGTACGGCGTGGCAGGCCGCCCGCGCAGAGCGAGAAGCCCAACGAGCCAATGGCGAAGCTCGAAAAAAAGATGCCGAAGCCGCGCGGGCAAACGCAGCGGCCGCAGACGCGAAGTCGAAGCGTGAGATCGCGATCACTGAGGCCATGCGAGCGGAACAGGCACTTTCTGTCGCTACCCGCGAACGAGCCACCGCAGCGGCGGCCGTGATTGAAGCCAACGCCGCAAGAACTGCTGCTCAGCGCTCCGCAGCGCTCGCCGCGCAGCAACGTGACGAAGCACAGCGGCAGAGTGAAATAGCAACGGCTGAAGCCAGTCGTGCGGACACGACGACAGATTTTCTGGTAGCAGCATTCGCCGAAGCGAAACCCGGCAGCGTTCAGTCAGTGCCAGTTACTGTGGTCAAGGTGACGGAGGATGCCATTGCGAACGCGCTGGCTGATTCGCGTATGGCCCCGGAGGTGAGAGTGCCGCTCCTGACGCAATTAGGCACCGTTTTACTCGCGCAGGGTCGAATCGCACAGGCGCAACGTCTACACACAGAAAACTACGCTGACGCGCAAGCTCGATTGGGCGTTTTGTCTCGTGCCACAGTCAACGCAGGAGTTGCGCTCGCCAATGCAGACGTCGTGGCCGGAAACTTTGTTGCTGCGCGCGCGCTTCTCAATCGCCTGCTGACACAGACGCGTTTCGCTACGGCCGCGCTGCGTACGCCAGTGCTTGGTCTGTCGGGGCTACTCGCATCGAGAATGCGGGAACGCGATCGCGCGATCACGGAAACGGCAGAGGCCTATCAACTGTGTTCCGCGCGTTGTCGCGTCGAAGACGCCATCGAGCGGGGTTCCGAATACGGCAATGTGCTCACTACCTTTGGTCGGTATAGCCAAGCAATGGTTGTGTACAAAGAGGTCGATGACCGTGTTCGTCAGCGGTACGGCGAGCAACATGTTCGCCGCGCAACGCTGCTCGCAGCGATGTCACGAACGTCCCGGCTTATGCATGCGCCCGTGCCCGCGGCGGACTATGCGCGTCGCGCCATTGCCATTGACGAGGCGGTCTTATCGCATAGTGACTATCGTCGGGCCATGCACATGTATTTTCTCGCGCTCGCGCTGGCGGACCTTGGCGATGTTGACGAAGCGATTCGAGTGTTGGAGGAATCAGTTCGGGTCGCTCGACTCGCTCGGGATTCGCGGCACCCGGATTTGGCGCATCAGCTCAATATGCTCGGAATGCTGCTGCTTCAGCGCCGCGACTATTCTGCGGCCGTCGCGCCGCTGGCCGAAGCCGTAAGCATTGCGACGCATGCACTCGGACCGAATCATCGACTTACGTTGCTTGATCGCGCGAACTATGGCTACGCGTTAGTGCTTGACAAGAAGGCTAAGGTAGGAATCGCGGAAATTGACATGGCGATTGCCGCGTTGAGTGCCCTGGAGAGTGGTCCATCGGATGAATTGTTACCGGCATTGGAACGGCGCGCGTGGGTGTCCGTTGATCAAGGCGATGGTGCGACCGCACTCGCGACCTACAATCGCATCGCGGACGTGTTGGGCCAGGTGGGTGGCGAACGACCCTACTGGCGTGGCCGACTAGCATTGGGTGTGGCGTGGTCAAATTATTTGCTCGGACGATTTAGCGATGCGAAATTAAGCATCCTGGCCGCGCAGCGAGAACTATCGGATGTCAAGCCGCGGCAGGTTGAGGCAGAGGTTCAGGCTTCTGCCGTAGCAGGACTCATCGCGAGGGACATGGGCGACATGGCAACAGCGCAACAGCAGTTGCATCTCGCGACGACGCGGCGCGGCAGTCTGTCTTGGCCAGCGAAGCGGACGGACGCTTTACTTGAAAACTTGTCCGAGCGCCGTTAGAGATCGATCTGCAGTTCCGTTGGAGCGAAGACCGCATAAGCCCTGCTCGATACGCGCCGTGAATTGAACGGCCGGGTGTCGGGCCGACTCAAGACCACATCCCTCTGCTGGTCACTAAAACCTAAGCGCTATGGCGTACGGACCACCACGCGTGTCCGAGCGATGCGATCATGCAGAAACTGCCGAGCGGGGTCGGCGAATGCCCAGAGAAAATTGGCAAATAGTGCGAAGATCCACCACGCGCTGGCGCGTGTGCCCAGTTGCATGAAACTCGCGAGGCCAAGCGCAGGGCCAATCCAGGTTGCGAGGTAGCGGATGACAGCTTGTTTGGCGCTCACAACGCCGCCGTCGGCGCTCACGAGGCGCAGGTGCCACGTCTTGAAGGCAAGCGTGCTGCGGCCACTGATCCAAAAATAAACGAAGTACGCGCCAATTGAAATGAACAGATACGCCCGTTGCAACACCGCGATCGGGCCAGTCAAAATTTGCGGCTTACCAGCGCTCATTGATTCGCCGGAAACCGATGCGAAGATGAAAGCGACGACGAACACGTAGGCGAGCAGGAACAGCAACTCGTGCACGAACGCGCCAAAGCGACGCCAAAGACCCGCGAGCGGCGCGGCGGCGGGCGGCAGAGGTGTGGGAGCTAGATTCGCGGACATCGCGCAATGTTAGCGACGTGAGCGCGTTGGTCGCGCTTGCGAAGGATCGCGTGTGGCGAGCAGGCCTACGGCTTTTTCGCCTCGGCGGGAGGCGGCGGCGTCTTTGTAGCGGGTGCAGCAGCTTTCGCTTCAGCGGCTTTTTTCCGCAACTCTTCGCGCTTTTCGGGCGGTAAATTGCGGTATTCGTCCCACTTTTGTGGCACGGCCGCACGTTTGTCCGGTGGAAGCGCTTTGAGAGCGTTGTATTCCTCACGCGCTTTGACGCGTTGTTCGGGTGTCAAACGCGCCCATCCGGTCATCCGATTTTGCAGGTTTTTCTGCTGATCAGGCGTCATCTTCGGATATTTCGCGGCGATTTCGCGCCATTTCTTCTTGCGAACGTCGGACAGCGTCGACCAGTCCTGCTGCAACGGGGCGAGCACCTTTTGCTCATCGGGCTTTAGCTCATGCCACTTCTGCGCAAACGCCGGCCCGCCGAAGAACATGGCTGCCGAGAAAAACAAAATGGCCGCGAGTCTTGCGACAGTCGCGGCCCGGGAGGCGTTAGGGTGAAGAGGCGGTCTATTCGTCACAACTGGGTTAAGTTTCGAAGATTACTGGTCATCCCGCAAAAAGTGCGAAAAACCTTTGTCGAGCAACGCGTCAACGGGTACGTCGTCAGCCAAAAGCATAACGTCAACGTCGGCCGTGTCGCGAGCGGTATTGTCCTCGCTCCATTGCTGGTAGCCGTACATTGCGATAGCGCCGGCGACCAAGAGGCCGGTGCCCCAAAAGCGCCAGTCGGCAACGCGCGTGCGCCAACCGCCGGCCATCGCCAATGCGCCACCGTTCATGGAGCCGGACGACGCAGTCTCGGCGTCCAAGGAGGCGATCGCGGCGCGCCGCGCCTCCGCGAGGCGGTACGCGATGCCGGGCTTGATGTTTTCAGCACCCGCGTCAAGGTACGGGCGCAGCGCTTTACCGACGCGGTCAAGTTCTTGATCAGAGAGGAGGTTTTGTTCTTTTTTCATAGGGTGATCCCTTTCTGGCGCAGGAGGCCTTGCAACGCGTGAACGGCTCGCGAGCAATGCGTTTTCACACTACCCTCGGAGCAGCCCATTGTGGCGGCGGTCTCCGCTGTATCCATATCTTCCCAGTAACGCAGCAAGAAAGCTTCTCGTTGACGCGCAGGAAGCTTCGCCAATGCCTCTTCAATCGCGCCCATCGCCTCGCCTTGTTCCAGCGCCGCTAGGGGCTGATCGTGGCCAATCGCGCTGTCTTGCGATTCGAGGATTTCCAGCGGGTCGAAATCGTCGTCAGCGTTCGCGCCGCCAAGACTTGAAAAGTTGGTGACGTACTGATTGCGCGTCTTGGTGCGACGGAAATGGTCGAGGATCGTGTTCTGCAGGATGCGCGTGAAGAGCATCGGCGGCTCTTCCACCGGTTTGTCGGCGTAGCTCTCCGTCAGCTTCATCATCGAATCTTGCACGATGTCCATCGCGTGGTCATCGTCGCGCACCGCATACGCCGCGTGTTTGAACGCACGACGCTCAACCGAGGCAAGGAACGCGTTGATTTCTTTGGCTTGAGCCAGAGTAGGGCCTTTCTTTGTCTTCGCGCGGCCCTGTGCCGACGAAGCAAATGCACGATGAAGTTGGGCGATTATAGGCACCTCAGATGCGCCATTCGCAGCAACGGACGAAGCATTCACACCCAGCGCGGCAGTAACCATGTGTTTGAGACTCCCCAGCAAGCATTCAAACCCCGAAAACATTCCGGTCAAAGCAATAACGTGCGCCGAGGCGAGACGATGACCAGTCATGCGCCGCACCTGTAACAAAACGTTGCACAACGGCCGCCGCCGGCTTAGTCACAGATTCAGCTTTTTGCCGGTACCATTGTTGCACCCAATCCGCCCGTGTTTGACGCTATGAGCCCACTGATATCCACGCTGAAACGCGTACTCAAAACGCGCGGCGTTACCTACGCTGATCTTGCCGAAAAGATTGCGTTGTCGGAGGCGAGCGTGAAGCGCTTGTTTTCGCAGGGGACGTTCACTCTAGAGCGGTTGGAACAGATTTGCGTGGCGCTTGAAATCGATCTATTTGAGCTAGCAAAACTCGCCCGTGGCGAACACGCCAAAGCCGAGCAACTGAGCATCAAGCAGGAGCAGGCGCTGGCGAGGGATCGAGTGTTGCTCGGCGTATTTTATCTCGCGTACAACGGCTGGCAGATTGATGACATCGTGGCGCACTACGACCTAACGCGGCCGCAGGTGTTTTCGATGCTTCGTAAGCTCGACACCGTCGGCGTGTTGGATCTGCTTGCAGGCGATGTGGTCCGTGTGAAACTGGCGCGCAATCTGCGTTTGCGTCGACGCGGCCCCATCGAAACAGCGTACGGTCGCGCGGTCGTCGGCGAATTTTTGAGCCCGGAATTCGATCGCGTCGGCGGCACGTTTCGTTTTGAGTTTCGCGAGCTATCGACGGCCAGTTTCGAGGTTCTTCGCCGAAAGCTTGAACGCGTGGCAGACGAAGTGCATGAACTTGCGGAACTGGACAGTACGTTGCCATCGTCGGAGCGACAAACCGTAGGCGTGGCGGTGGGCATTCGACCTTGGAAAGTATCGATGGTCAGCGGATTGCCGGAAAAGAAGCGTTAACAGCTTTTTGGCACTAACGACCGTTTTTTGGCGCTTAGCGCGGCAATTTTGTGAATATCGACTACATGAAAAAGGGGCCCGAAGGCCCCTTGGCACAGTCACTCGCACTAAAAAGCTATAGCGCGAGATGTTCGACGTTTACAGCCCCGAAGCGAGCACATTTTGGAAGTAGGTCCGAACTGCGACGTTGCAGAACGGAGGCACGAGGCTTCCGTGATACGCGCTCACGACGCGTTCAGCCGGCGACGCGCCGAGCGACGGGTCGGCGGCTGCGGCGCCCTTAGCGGCGGCGAACGCTCCTGCCAGCGTCGGACCGACGGTTGCCGCGTCTTCGACGTTCATGACGGTCATCAGCGAACCTGCACCTTTGCTTGCGATGTACGTCGCCATTTCGCTGGTGTTCGTTGCGAACACGGTCGGGTCAGCCGCGCCCATGCACATTGCGACGGGGCGATTTGGCGTCCAGCTCAGAAGATCGTTTTTCGCTGCAGCAACCCATGCTGGATGCGTTGGCGTCGTCAAAACTGACTGCCGCCAGCTTTGCTTGATCAGGTTTGGCGTGCCGACGCCTGCCGCGAACAGCGCGTCAAGTGACGGGTCGCCCGTGACCAGTGCACCGGAAGCGAACAGCTTCTGCGGCAACTTGCCCGTGGTGAAGAGTTGGTTGAACGTGAGCGGTCCCGGCAGCAGCGATTCGATGCCGTTTACGTACGCGGCTTCATAGACGTCGGAAGGCGACGTGTAAATGTTGCCGTAGGCCTTCTGCCAGCTCGTGAGGATCATCGGCGTAAACACCGTACCGCCAGCGTTCACGCCACCCGCGAAGACGGTTTGGAACGTTTTTACGAGCGAGTATGGGCCGGACATGTTGCCCGATGCCGTAACTTTGAATTCGCTCGCGTAGTTTGTTTGCATCGCTTTATGCGTCGCCATTGAGACGTAGCCGCCTTGCGAGTAGCCCGAAAGGAAAAGTTTGCCCGAGTCGTTGGCACCGATCTTAGAGAACGCTTTGCGCGCCGCGCGCAGCGCGTCGATCATGTCGTTGGATTGTTGCTCGCCGTTGAGGTATGGGTGGTACGACGAACGCGAGGCGTCATAACCCACGTAGTTTGAGGTAACAACGATCCAGCCTTGCGCCGCGTACATGGCGGCCACGAGGCCCGCTTCACTGGTGTTTGGGCTTGCCATGTTGAAGCCCTTTTCAACGGTCGTGCCGTGGCTGTACAGCAGCACGGGGCGCGGGCCGGAGCAGGCTGCGTCCGTGCCGGTTGGAACCATGATGCCGCCGGTGGCATTGGTCGCCTCATTCTGCCCGCCAACGGTGTTGTATTCCATGTAATGGAAGTTGATGCCGCACTTCGGCGCACCGGCGACGGCGAGGAGGCTGCGACCGGATGACGACGCTGAAAGCGCGGCGGCAAAGTCCGCTGCAGCGGGGAACGACGCGAGCAGGGCCGGCGGGTTTGCTACCAGCGTGCCGCGGCCATTGGTCAAGTCGATGCTGGGGCCGGTGGCGACGTCGCCGCCGCCGCTACAGGCGGTGAGCACGGCGGCAGCCAGCGCAGCCAGTCCGAGGGAGTAAGTGGTTTTCATGGGGCCTCCTTGTGAAATCTTTAGCGGATCAAAGTCGCATGTTAGGGGTTTGTTTGCCGCTCTGCCACAGTGATTTCACCGGTGCGGGCGCGCGAAATCGGGAACTGTTGCGTTTGTGGCTTAGTGCGTCGCGTTTGAAACTAGGCCGCTGCGGCTGCGCGACTGGCTTGGTTGATCGCGCGCTTGGCATCTAGCTCGCCTGCCTCGTCCGCGCCACCGAGAAGCGTCACCTTCACGCCAAGCGCGGTGAGTGGTTCGGCGAGCTCGCGTAGTGGCAATTGGCCAGCGCAGAGAACGATGTTATCGACCTCAAGCCACGTCGACTTCTCGCGTTTTTCGCCGAAACTGATGAGCAAGCCTTGGTCGCTAATTTGCTCGTAGTTGACGCTGCCGAGCATTTCGACGCCGCGGGATTTGAGTTCAGCGCGATGAATCCAGCCCGTAGTCTTGCCAAGACCGGCGCCGGGTTTGCCCGCTTTGCGTTGCAGCAGCGTAATTTGCCGAATCGGTGCCGACGGCCTCGGCTTGGTGACGCCGCCCGGCGTCGTGGACGGATCGACGACGCCCCATTCAGCGAGCCACTCGTCGAGGTGTAGCGTGGGCGAATGTTCGCCCTTCGCGAGAAACTCAGCAACGTCAAAGCCAATGCCCCCCGCGCCAATGATGGCGACCTTTTGGCCCACGGGCACACGCCGCGCAAGCACGTCGATGTACGAGAGCACCTTCGGATGATCCTGCCCAGGAATTTTGGGGTCGCGCGGAATGACGCCTGTGGCGATAAACACTTCGTCGTACTTCGCCGCAGCGAGTGACGCGGCGTCGGCGCGGGTATTGAGATGCACGCGAACGCCGGTGACTTCGAGCTTGCGCTTGAAGTACTTGAGCATCTCGTGAAATTCTTCTTTGCCCGGAATGCTTGCGGCCATATTGAGCTGACCACCCACCTTGTCCGACGCCTCGTACAAATGCACTTCATGGCCGCGCTCGCCAAGCACCGTTGCCGCGGCAATGCCCGCGGCGCCCGCGCCAACCACTGCGAAGCGGCGGCGTTTCGCGGAAGGCGTATAGATCAATTCGGTCTCATTGCAGGCGCGTGGATTGACGAGACAACTCGACATCTTCTGCGCGAAGATGTGATCGAGGCACGCTTGGTTGCAGCCTATGCAGACGTTGATTTCGTCGCGACGACCGCTAGCGGCTTTGCTCACAAATTCCGGGTCGGCGAGGAAAGGACGCGCCATCGACACCATATCCGCGCAGCCATCAGCGAGTACTTGTTCAGCGACCTCCGGAACGTTGATTCGGTTGGAGGTTATGACCGGAATGCTGAGCTCGGGCTTGAGCTTCTTTGTGAGCCACGTCCAGGCTGCACGCGGTACGCTCGTGGCGATCGTCGGGACGCGCGCTTCATGCCAACCAATGCCGGTGTTGATGATGGTCGCGCCTGCCTTCTCGATCGCTTTCGCAAGCTGCACCACCTCGTCCCAAGTGCTGCCGCCGGGGACAAGGTCAATCAGCGACAGCCGGAAGATGATGATGAAATCGGGGCCGACCGCTTCGCGTACGCGACGCACGATTTCGACCGGCAAACGCATACGATTTTCGTAGCTGCCGCCCCACTCGTCGGTGCGACGGTTGGTGTAGCTCGTGAGAAATTCGTTGATGAAATAGCCCTCGGAGCCCATGATCTCCACGCCGTCATAGCCGCCCTCGCGCGCGAGCTTTGCGCAACGAACAAAGCAGCGAATCTGGCGCTCAATGCCACTCGCGGAGAGCGCGCGTGGAGTGAACGGCGTGATCGGCGACTTGAGCTTTGACGGAGCCACCGACAGCGGGCTATAGCCATAGCGTCCGGCGTGCAATATTTGCAGCGCGATTTTTCCGCCCTCAGCGTGCACAGCGTTGGTGACCAGCAAATGCTTCTTCGCAGCTGATGACGACGCGAGGCGCGAACCAAAAGGCGAGAGCCAACCTTCGATGTTCGGCGCATAGCCACCGGTGACCATCAAGCCGACACCGCCGCGTGCGCGTTCAGCGAAATACGCAGCGAGTCTCGGAAAGTGCTCCGCCTTGTCTTCGAGACCCGTATGCATCGAACCCATGAGCACGCGGTTTTTGAGCGTCGTGAAGCCAAGATCGAGCGGGGCAAGCAGGTGCGGGTAAGGGGAGGTGTTCATAAATCGCAAACAAAAAAATGGCGCAGCAGAAGGCTATGCCATTTCCCAAGTATTCACCAAAGCGCGACGCCGTTTGAAGCCGTCGCTCTATGGCACTGCCTTGCGCTTACTGTGGAATCGTCAACGTATTGCCGCTAAACGTGATCGCATCGGCGGTGGCCGGCGCCGTGCTGATCGCGGGTAAGTTGGTCGCGGTGATCGCCGGAGCCGCGCCTGCCGTGCCGCCACGCGGTGTCGTGCGCACGACTTGCGACGGTGGCAAGGCTTTCCCGGATTTCAAGTGGTCGTACATCGCGTCCATCGCGCGGTTGAAGTAAACGTGCAACGGAATGAAGCGCGTGTCGTACCCGGCCAACAGCGCGTTGCCGATGAATGCGTCAAAGTGCTGCGCGTTGGTGACTTCGATGTAGCTCACCTTGTTGTTGGCGTCC
Organism: Pseudomonadota bacterium; assembly: GCA_029571495.1. GTDB lineage: Bacteria > Pseudomonadota > Gammaproteobacteria > Burkholderiales > Casimicrobiaceae > Casimicrobium. The sequence goes on along the minus strand of JAKPSO010000896.1, from coordinate 15,833 downwards.
GCCGTTTTGGCTTGGGCAACGTACGGGCGCGACGAGTGATTGACGGGCACCAGTGCGTCGTTGCGACCGTGCACAATGATGGTCGGTTTACCTTGAAGTTTGCCCGTGCGTTGTACCGCTTTAATACTGGCGGCAACCGTCGTGTCCGTCAACTTGCCCGCGATGCAACGCGCCCCGTCAAGGTTGTAGTCAAACACAGGGCCAGCAGAGGCAGCACCCGCGCCTTCGACGATCGCACCGGTTGGATTATTGAAGTTCACGATGTTGATGCCACTCGTAGCGGGAATGCCGTTGCCGGTGCCGAACAGTCGTGCGAACGCAGCAGGCGTCACGGCGGTAGGTTTGAAATCTGCGCCGGTCGCTGCGAAACCGTAGCCGCAGAGATTGTCTGCGACGTTGGCTTGAGCGTACGTGTTGACGTAGGTGACGGCGATCGCAGGCACCGCGAACGCGTAGTGGGACGCGAGCAGCATGTCGGACTCTGGCAACCAACCCGCGGCGCGAATTTTCGCGAGCGCTTCGTCCGCTTGCGCTGCGGTGGTTGTTGCCGTGAGCAGCCCTTTTGCGGTGAGCGACGAGCAACGGCCCGCCGCGGCAACGGCATTCACGAACGCTGCACCCGGAGCCGCAGCGAGCGAAGAAGAGAGTGCCGCGCACGGCTGGTAGAGCATCGCTTGCGCGGTGTAATCCATCAAGCTCTTACCGCCATTGGTCACCGTATTGCTGCCAAATTTGACGACGGCACCACCGCTGCCGTCGGGTTGAATTTGCGGCTCGCCGACAGCGACGCCGTCGATGATGCCTTCGCTGTCAAGCTCCGCTGCCTGTAACGACGCGCCGCCGCCGTTGGACACGCTGGAGGCGATGACGAGTGTGTTGTCCGCTGTGTAGCGCACGGTTTTTACGCCATTCACTGTCGTACCAAATTCTTCGTTGAGTGCGTAGATCGCAAATTTGGCGGCCTGAAGCGTGAATTTGCCCCAGTCCTTTTCGGGATTTTGCTGCGAGTGCGCGTGCTTGAAGGCGACGCGGTTATTGGCCGCAGTGCCTGCGGGAACCGTCGCCACGAATTGGCCTTTGGCCGCGTTCGTGGTTGGCACGCCCTGCAAATCGAACACCGTGCCGCTCGCGAGGTCATGCGCCGCGTTCCCCGTACCTTTGTCCGTGTACGCGACTGCGCAGCCCTTCTTGAGGCCCCATTCGCCGGCTGTGGCAATTGCGCCGTAGACCCCGCGCGAACCCGATGACGGCGCGGTGACAACGCACGGCGCGTCCTTGTTGAGCGTTGCTGGAATCTGCACGACCATCGCGACGCGTTGCTTGCCAGTGCCGTCGTCTGCGTAGGCGGTGTATTCGCTACCGGCGATCTTCCCTTCGCCAGTGCCGACAACGCCGTTGGAATCAACGTTCGGTCCGAACAGTACGCCAAATCCGCCACTGGTGGAGATGTCAACGAGTGCGCGGTAGTTGTTGTAAATCGCCAAGCGACGCAACTCGTTGGCCGTCGGGTTAAGCGCGTCAGCGATCGTTGGTGAAACAGCGCTTTGCAATCCACTCTTACCAAGGCCCGCCGTGAGCAAGTCGTCTGTCGTCCCGTCGTAGGTGGTGCGGAACACCGTGCCGGCAACGAACGACGGCGGCGTGTTAATCGTGACGCTGCTGTCTGAGCCGCAGCCGGAAAGAAGGAGCGCGCTACTTGCGAGCGGTAGCGCTAGGGCGGTGAATCGGGAAGTTTTCAAGACGGTCTCCTGTAGGGACGAAACTGATTTTGTAGGGGCAACGACATGCGCACTCGCGTCTCGCTCAACGCGCGCCGCGAAGTCCAACTTTAAGCGAAAACTTGACGTAAAGTGATCGCACATCGACAGCGCAGTATAGGGCTGCGGCTTGCAAACTTTGTAAGCGTTTTCCTCAAATTGCTGAGGGAATTGCCGTCAATGCAAACGCTGTTGCACGAATGCAAAACGCCGACTGTTTGCAGTCGGCGTTTTGTTTTTTCAATCGGGCGAAACGCCCCAAATCTGTGCTAGCGACGCGTGAGAATTCGCTGTTGTTTGAATGCCGCGCGTGGATCGCGGACCGCTGTTGGGTCGTCAGCATCAGTGGTTACGGGCGCACGCTTCAGCGAAGATGCCGAGGACGCATTCGGCACACAGGCCCCGGTCAAGTTCAACCGCAGCGCGGTCGCTAATTGCCCTTCCCCAGTGTCACCCAACGGTTTGCTGAAATCATCGGTGGCAGCGCAATTCGCGGCGAATCCGTCCGAATAATCGCCCTGTCCCAAGTTGTTCACGCCGACGAACTGGATCGCAAAGTACGTTGTTCCGCAGTTGTCGGTGGCGAAGAAACCGTAGGGCTTACCGCAGGTGGTGCTGCCGACCGTCACGACGTCCACACCTGCGCCGCGCAAGCCATTGATGATGGCTTCGCTGGCCGAGCAAGTATCTGGCGAGGTCAGCACGTAGACGCGGCCCAAGTTCAGGAACGGAAGAGCCGTACCTGAGTTCAGCGAGAACCCTTGCGTTGTTGAGTGGAACGGCGTCGTCAAATCAGATACCGAGTACGCGAACGGGTTCTTGTCGTTAAACGTCAGGCGCTCAAATGCCTTTCCTTGGGTGCGCGCGGGGCCGGCGACCATGTAGCCCAGTTCAGCGGCAACATCAAGGTAGCCGCCGCCGTTGTAGCGAAGGTCAATGACAAGCTCGTTAATGCTCTGTTGCTTTAACCAGCTGAAGGCATCGACTAGATACGCCTCGGCTGTGGCGTTGTGCGTGGTGAACAGCATGTAGCCAAACTTGGTGCCCGTATTGCTTGAGAACGTGCGCACGTTCTGCACAGGCACGGCTGCCACGCTTCCGGCGACCAGTGTCAGCGTTCGAGTCGTCGTTGATCCGGCAGCCTGGACTTGGAAGACGTGCGTCTCACCTGACACCGTGGGGAAGAGGCCGGCATTCAATGTTGTCGCGTTGCCCGAAGAAAAGCTCGTGCCGTCTATCGAGATAATCGAGTCGCCACGCAGCAACCCAGCATTCGCTGCGGGAGTACCGGGCGTGACTACCGCAGCGACCCATTTGCGTGGTGGGACGCTTGAAATCGCGGCCCAATCGACACCATAGTCCACCGTGCTACCGCCGCTCGAAAGTGCTTTCCAAACTTCGGTGTCGTAGGTGAAGTGAAACTTGTCCTTAGCAGTGCCAGAAGTGGTGATGGCCGGTGTTTTCAGCGCGCCAAAGTAACTGACCGGTGTCGCGTAATTCGCGGGATTGATGTTGTTCGGAACCTCGCGATACCAGAGGTAGGTTTCATCAATCCATGAACGCAGCCAACTCTTCTCAGTGTCGAGCGAGCCAGAGCGATCCGACGAGTTGGCGCGTGGTACGGCGCAAGCATTGTGCAAATTGTTAGCGCTATTGAGAATAGGGCGCGGCGTTTGATCAGTCGCACTGGCGACGCAAAACACGAGGCCCTCCGCGGTCCAGCCCTGCTTGATCATGTCTTGATACGAAGCGTTGCTGACGGTGTAGCGATGATTTGGCGTGGACACGGCGGTGCCAAGACGCAGCGAGCGGTAAATCCCGACAGGCGCTTGCGCCGGGCATGCGCCGGCCACCGGCTGCGTGATCGCGAAGTCCAAGCCTTCGTTGAAGAAGTTCGGAAGATTCGCGGCGGCGATAAAGTCACAGTCCGATTTCAGTCCGTAAAAGTGCGAATTCACGCCGGAACTCGCGTTGACGAGAATGCGATAGCGACAGACGGCCGACTGCGCCGAGGTCGCGCTCGCAGCGGTCACGGCCTGAAAGGTCATGCCCGTGCGCTGAAAGTCGGAGATGCCATCCAATGTGGCTTGCTCATTGGCGCGACCGGTCAAAAAGTAGGCAGCCACGGTTTTGTTGTAGTACTCAACAACGGTAACCGCAGTCTGTGCCGTTGCTTGAGGCGCCGCCAACGAGAAAACGACGGAAGCGACGGCCGCGACCGATGCGGTGATGCGAGAGAAGAGGGTGCGAGTCATAGATCTCATCAATGGGTTGACGTGGATGTGGTGATTATTATGACGTTGTCTTGCAGGGTATTGCGCCAGACATTTGTAAATTCAGGTTATTCGCGTGGCGGAGGAAACCACACCGCCGCCCGGTGCCTCACACATCAAGCGCAACGCACAAACCCGCATGGTCACTCGCCGCGTTGTGCGCGTAGCCCACGGTGGGGTAGCGCTCGCCTTGATACTGATTGCACTTCAAAGTGATGCCCTTGCGATTGATCATTCGGCTTGTGCGTTTGAGGCGCGCGTCGTGCAGGATGTAGTCAAGCCGCGAGACGTCTTGTCCCACAACGTAGTAGTGCGTCCAACGATCCTGCGGGCTCGCATCGCCGAAGCTGTCGACCAGACCGCAGTTCATCAGCGGTGCGAGGGATTGCCCTCTTTGCGGGTTGACGTTGTCGACGTTCAAGTCGCCGAACACGATGGGATACTTGCCCGCCGATTGCGCTTCATGCACGAGCTCGGCAACACGCGTCGCCTGTCGGAGTCGCATTTCGTCCGGCGGGAGTTGTTCGCGGCGTGAACTCTTGCCTTGCGACTTGAAGTGATTTGCCATGAAGGTGAGCGTTTTGCCGCCCACCGCGACATCAAGTTCGAGGCAATCACGCGAGAAGAGCGCGTTTCGCGCGAGATACACCGGCCCACTGTCGTCACCAACAACACCCCACTCAACACTTTGGCCCGGCTCCAAGGTCTCATGTGCGTGCGTGCGTAACCCCAACACGTCGGCTTGAAAGCCTTTGCGAATGCAGATCGCGACATCGATTCCACGCCCATCATTGCCATCGATGAGGAAGATGCGATCGAAGTAGTGCGACAGATACTGTTGATTGAAGATGCGCAGCGCCGCGATGTTCTCGACTTCGGAGACGCCCAGAACATCCGGCTGCATGTCGAGAATCACGCGTGCCGTGTTGTCGCGTTGCATGCCGGCGAGCGCGATGTTGCCGTCGGCACCGTCGGTGCCGCGATCAACTGCGGTCACGCCTACCGCAATCACCTGTCGGTCATACGGCAATGCTTCGCTATGCGGCCCGCCGAACGCGTATCGTGTGAACAGATTTTCAACGTTGAACCAAGCGACACGCATAGACAGCCTTGAGGTGAATGGCACAAAAGAAACAGGCCGCATTATGCGGCCTGCAATCTGAGTGCGACCTGACCAAATTGGCTTCGGCCGCGTGCCCGAGTTGTCCGCTAGTTACTTCACTGTAATCCACTCGTACTGGAGGTAGTTGTCGGCACGATGCACGACGTTGACGTTGCTACGCGCGGCCCACGGAATGACTTGGCGATGCAATGGCAAGTGGTTGATCTCGTCGTTGTGCGCAAGAAGTGCTTGTTTAATAAGCGCTTCACGCTTCTTAGGATCAGGCTCTTTGCTTTGCGCAGCCGCCGCAGCGTCGAGCTTGTCGTTCTTGTAATTGCCGTAGTTGTAGTCGCCGATACCACCGGGCGCGCGGTTGCGCAGAACGGGGGTCAGCGTGGTTTCCGAGTCGGTGATAGCGCCGCCCCAACCGAGCATGTAGAGCGATACGTCGAGCTTGTCCAAACGCGGGAAGTACACCGCGCGTGGCTGGGCGTCGAGTTTCACTTTCATGCCAATCTTGGCCCACATCGCGGCGAGCGCCTGGCAAATCTTCTCGTCATTGATGTAACGATTGTTCGGGCAATGCATGGTGACTTCAAAGCCTTGCGGATAGCCTGCTTCAGCTAAAAGTTTCGTTGCCGCCGCAGGGTCAAACGGGCGACGCTTTTCGATCGCTGGATCGTTGTACGCGCCGAGCGGAGACGGCGTGATCCCGCCAGTTGGGAAGGCTTGCCCACGCATGAGTTTGGTTTTGATCGTTTCAATGTCGATGGCCTGATACATCGCCTGACGCACGCGCTTGTCCTTGAACGGGTTTTTTCCCTTCACGTTCGAGTACAGCAGCTCATCGCGCGCTTGATCCATACCGATGAATACGACGCGGTTTTCGACGCCGTTGATGACTTTAACGCCCGGCGTCTTCTCAAGGCGCTCAAGGTCTTGCGGCGGTGGGTCGAGGATGAAATCGACCTCGCCGGACACGAGAGCGGCTAGGCGAGTGGCGTCGTTTTTGATCGACGAATATGTGACGGAAGTCACGTTACCTTCCGGCTTGCCCCACCACGCATCGTTTCGCTTCCAGATCGTTTTCACGTCGGGTTGGCGGCTCACGAGACGATACGGCCCGGTGCCGTTGGCGTTGAGCGAGGTGAACTTCTCTTCTTTGTTTTTGTAGTCAAGCGGCGTCGCGGCGTTGTTCTTCTCGCACCACGATTTGCTCATGATGAAGATTTGATTGATGTGCTCAAGAAAGATCGGGTTTGGATCCTTGGTCTTGAACTCAACGGTGTAGTCGTCAATTTTGCGGGCCGTGCCTGATTGGTTGGCGTAAACGCGCAACTGAGAGGTGGGTGCTTTCGCGCGCTCGAGGGAGAACACGACGTCGTCGGCAGTGAACGGCGTGCCGTCGTGAAACTTCACACCCTTGCGAAGCTTGAACTGCCACGTGAGCGCATCGATCTGCTTCCACTCGGTCGCGAGGCCCGGTCCGAGCTTGAGTTTTTTGTCTCGAATCAGCAGAAATTCGTAAACCTGAGAGTTCACTGAATTGGTGAGACCTTCGTTCTGTGAGTGGGGATCCATCGTTTGTGGATCGCCCGATGCTGCCCAGCGCAATGGGTTGGCGATGACGCCAGAGGCGGCGAGCGCTGCGGCGCATGCAGCCAATGCGAAAACGCGATTCATCTTTTTCATCGGAGTCGTTCCAAGGGTGAGAAATTGAACACGTTGGCAGTTTAGCCAGTTCGTGAGCATCACTGGGACCCGTGCTAGCGTCCACGACGCTCGTCGCGCGACGCGGTGTGTTTGCTAGGCGCGATCAGCTTTTGCGCATTATCGGCAGAAAATCGGTCGTCACAGCAAGATTTTTTGCTAAGTCGACTTATTGTGAAAAGCACATGTAAGTGCCTAGCGAAAGCCATTCGACCAAAAAAGCTGTATCGCATGCCGTAAAATCACGCGCTGCATGACCGAAACTAGATCACACACCGCCGCCGCCGCCGCTTCAGCCGCCCTCAATCGCCAGTCCATGTTGCTGGCAGACTACTGGCGCATCAGCCGCCGCGCAAAACAACTCAAACCCGATCAGCTCGCCGCCGACGTTGCGCGCGCTGAGGAGCGATTTCGCGAACGGCTGTCGCGCTCGCCCGCGATCACTTATGCCGAGGGCCTGCCGGTGTCCGAGCGGGCCGACGAAATCGCGTCGCTGATTCGTAATCACCAAGTCGTTGTGCTCACCGGTGAGACGGGGTCGGGCAAGACCACGCAGCTTCCGAAAATCGCGCTTGCTGCAGGCCGCGGCCGTTTCGGGCTCATTGGCCACACGCAGCCCCGGCGGATCGCCGCGCGCAGCGTCGCCGAGCGCATCGCCAAAGAACTCGGCGAAGAGGTCGGCGCCACGGTTGGTTTCAAGGTGCGTTTCTCGGAAAAAGCGAAAGAGGACGGCTTCGTCAAACTGATGACGGACGGCATTTTGCTGGCCGAAACGCAAGGCGACAAATTCCTCAATGCCTACGACACGATCATCATCGACGAGGCGCACGAGCGTTCGCTGAACATCGATTTTTTGCTCGGCTATCTGCGGCAACTGCTTCCGAAACGGCCGGATTTGAAAGTCATCATCACGTCGGCGACGATTGATGCCGAGCGTTTCGCCCTGCACTTTCAGGACCGTCACGGCAAGCCCGCGCCACTCATCGCCGTCTCTGGCCGCACCTATCCGGTTGACGTGCTGTATCGCTCTACACAAAGCGAAGAAGACGACGAGGAGAAGCTCGAAGAAGCCATTGGCGACGCGGTCGATGAGCTGTGGCTGAACGGGCCCGGTGACGTGCTGGTGTTCCTGCCTGGCGAACGTGAAATTCGCGAGACGCAAGACATTTTGCGGCGTCGGCTGAAGCCCGGCACGGAAATTTTGCCGCTGTTCTCGCGCCTTTCGGTCCAGGATCAGCAACGCATTTTTTCGGGCTCGAACGGTCGTCGCGTGATTTTGTCGACCAACGTCGCTGAGACGTCGCTCACTGTGCCCGGCATTCGTTACGTGGTGGATACGGGGCTCGCGCGGCTCAATCGCTACAGCGTGAAGAACAAAGTCCAGATGCTGCAAATCGAGAAGATTTCGCAGGCGAGTGCGAATCAACGCGCGGGTCGATGTGGCCGCGTCGGGCCAGGCATCTGCGTGCGCCTCTATAGCGAAGACGATTTCAAAGCGCGTAGCGAATTCACCGATCCGGAAATTTTGCGCTCGTCGCTCGCGGGCGTCATCTTGCGCCTCGCATCGCTAGGCATGGGACGCGTTCAAGAGTTTCCGTTCATCGAACCGCCCAGCAGTCGCGCTATTGCCGACGGCACGGCGTTGCTGCAAGAACTGGGCGCGCTTAGCGAGGCGGGCGAACTCACGCCCATTGGCCGCGAGCTGTCGCGCATCCCCGTCGATCCGCGCATCGGTCGCATGTTGGTCGAAGGCAAGAAGCTCGGTGTGTTGCCGGAAGTACTCGTCATCGCTGCTGCACTTTCGGTGCCGGACCCACGCGAGCGGCCGTTCGAGGCGCGAGACGCGGCGGATCGTGCGCACCAGTGGTTCAAGGACACCAAAAGTGACTTCTTGTCGCTACTCAATGTTTGGAAGTTTTTTGTGGACCTTCGCGAGGAGGGTGGTCACAAGAAACAAGTGCAGGCGTGCCGCGAGAAGTTTTTGAATTGGTTGCGCCTGCGTGAGTGGCGCGACTTGCACGGACAACTGCGCGACAGCCTGCGTGACCTAAGCTGGAACGTCGAAGCGGAACTCGCGAAAGAGCCGCCATTTGAGCTGTTTCACCGCGCGTTGTTGCCGGGGCTCTTGGGCAACATCGGCGTGAAAAGCGACGAGGGGGATTTCTACCTCGGCGCGCGAGGCATCAAGTTTCATCCGTTTCCCGGCAGTGGCGTCGACAAGAAAGGCCTGAAGTGGCTGATGGCTGCGGAGCTTGCGGAGACGACACGGCTCTACGCGCGAACCCTGGCGCGAATCGACCCGGACTGGATCGAGCCTGCGGCGGGCGATGTGCTGGCGCACAACTACTTTGAACCAAAGTGGGATCGAGCGAGCGGACAGGTTGTGGCGAGCGAACGCGTGTCGCTCTACGGGCTCACCATCGTGCCGCGCCGTCGCGTCAACTACAGCCGTATCGCGCCCAATGAAGCGCACGAGATTTTCTCCAACGCGTTGGCCATTGGCGAAGTCGAAACGGCCGCAGCGTTTTACGCGCACAACTTGAAGCTCGTGAAAGACGTACAGGCGCTCGAAGACAAAGCTCGACGCACGGACGTGTTGGTGTCGGAAGAAACGATTGCGGCGTTCTACACGGCGCGTATTCCCGTGGAGATTTCGACGCGCGCAGAGCTTGAAAAGTGGCTCAAAGCGGAAACCGCAACCGAGCTCGCCCCCACGGAGCGCGCGGAGTTGCGTGCGACCCGTGATCAGTCGTTGCGCCTCTCGCGCGAACAACTCATGCGTCATGGCGCGGAGGCGATCACTGAAGAGCAGTTTCCGAAAACGCTCAAGCTCGGCGATTTTGAAGTACCGACGACCTATCGATTCGAACCGAATCACGTGATGGACGGTGTGACAGTGCGGCTGCCGCTGCCTTTGCTAAACGCCGTGGAAGATCGCTTCGCGAGCTGGCTAATTCCGGGGCTTTGGCGCGAAAAAATCGCGGTGTATCTAAAGGCGCTGCCCAAGGCCGAGCGTGGTCGCGTGCAACCTGTACCAGACACGGTGACCGCGTTTCTTGAGTTGGCGACACCTCGCGAAAAGCCGTTGCCGGAAGCGCTGCTCGATTTTCTGCGCGACTACTTGAATCTTCGCTTGCCCACCTCGGTGTGGGATCGTATCGAGGTTCCGGCGCACCTGCAGCTCAACTTCCGCGTGATGGACGGTGAGGGCAATGAACTCGCGATGGGACGCGACCTCTCGAAGCTGCAAGATGAGCTTGGTCAAATCGCGCGCATGGCTTTTCAGGGCGACACCAAGGGTGCTAGCGTTGCCTCAGAGATTGAAAAGACGGGCATCACGACGTGGACGATCGGCACGCTGCCGGATGGCATTCCGGTCAAACGCGCCGGTCGGACGGTGACTGCGTACCCTGCCTGCGTCGATGAAAACACAAGCGTTGCCGTGCGCCTTTTCGAGACTGCGCGCGAGGCTGAGCTCGCCCATCGGCGCGGCGTAGTGCGCCTCATCTCACTTGAGCTTAAGCAGCAGATGCGCAACTGGGAAAAGGGCCCCGCGGGCTTTGTGCAAAGCGCCATGCAACTGAAGACCACGATTGCGACCGACAAGTTGCTCGCCGATTTTCTGAGCACGCTTGCAGATCGCGCCATGGTCGGTGACGATTCTCTGCCGCGCGACGAGCGCGCATTTCGCGAGCAAGTCCAACGCGCAAAGCAACGGATTCCGGTGGCTGCTGAAGCACTCGGGCGTACGTTGGCACAGGTTGCCGAAGCTTATGCGGCGCTGCAAGTGGTGTTGCACAACGCGCCGCGCGCCAAGGCCATCGTTCCGACGCTTTCGCAATGGCGCGACCGGCTGGTGTTCCCAGGATTTTTGGCCGCGACGCCTTGGTCTCAATTACCGCATTTGTCGCGCTACATGAAAGCACTCGGCAAGCGTTTAGAAAAGTATTTATCAATGCCAGAGCGGGAACCGAGGCACGGTCCCGTTTTGGCAAATTATTGGGCTCGATGGCAAGCGGAGGTTGAGCGTGTCGGCCCCGCGCACAGCGAAAAGCTCGCCGATTTTCGATGGCTCATTGAAGAGCTACAAGTATCGTTATTCGCGCAGGAATTGAAGACCCCGTTCCCGGTGTCGGCGAAGCGATTGGACAAAGCCTGGTCGGAGGCAACAGCACCATAAATTCCGATGGCATATGACCCATGCATAGGGTAATTCTGGTGACAAATGTCAATTTGTTGTGTGTGCTAAATTGGTCGAAACTCGTGTACCTGAGTGCGATGCAGTATTGACCTGAGCTCGCTGCGTGTTCACGGTAGTCGAGTCCACGCAGCCACTCACACGCGGAATAACTTTTCGCTCACAAGGAATCATGCAACCGCCCAGCCGTGTCACCCATCGCACGTATCGCGCATGCCGCGATTTGATGAGCGAACAGGCGACCTTGAAGATCGAGGCCGCGCTGGATAAAGTAAGCGAAATGCTGAAAGCGGATTCTGTCGCCGCGAAGGACGAAGACAGCGCCGAAGTTATCCGCAAGTCGCTGGTGTCATTGCGCGGATCGCGTGCCCTTATTCGAACGGGCTTCCAGCGCGAGTTGATGCAGCGTTTGGAGTTTCAGGCGCCGTGCGGATTGGTGGCAAAGATTGGCTCCGGCGGGAAAGGACTCTCGCTACAAGCCGACGAAGTGATCGACGAGTTTGTGGCCGCGAGTTCTCTTGCGCATTTGATCGACTCGGAGTGTCTCGATCAAATGATGCCGATGCATCAGCGCATCACCCGTCTGCTGCAGCAACCGACGCTTCGCATGGCAGAGAACCCATTTTCTGCGCCGTCAGTGGTGAGTTCTCTCGACGCAGCACTGACGGCACTGCCTGATGTTTCGCAAGAGTCACGCACGCTTTGGTTTCGAAGGCTGACCTCACTCGGTGGTCTTGGTTTTCACGAAGTATTCGTGGAGCTCAATCGCATTTTGGAAGAGGCGGGCGTCGATGATTTGACGATCGATGGTCGCGTTGCAAAGGCAGGTTCCGCGCCAAGTTCGCAATCCCAGTCACGCGCCAGCGGTCAAGCAAATGCCGCGCAAGCGTGGCCAGCTGAATTTACCGATGCGCAACAGACACAATCGGCTTTGGGCGCGGACCCATCGGCGCCATTGCACCTCCTCGCCAATAATTTGGCGTCGCTGGTTGCGCGGCTTCAACGTTCTTCAGCTGTGCGCGGCGCGGGACACGCGCCCGGTCATACACCAGGCCAAGGCGGGTGGCCCGCGCTCACGCAGTTCAGCGATGACGCGCAGATTGGTGCGGCGCTCGGCATTGGGCCGGACGGAGTGGCGCGTCCACCGGTAAATGCAGCCGTCGACCAGCGCTTGATGGCGTCGCTCAATGCGCTGCAGATGGCGACAGCAGCGATGGATATCGCCGACGCGGTTGCGGCGCCGCCGGTGATCTTGCGCGACGCAGTGCCGGGCTACGCCACGGGTGAAGTGTCTGTGCTCGATGCCACCACCATCGAGTTGGTCTCGATGCTTTTTGAGTTTGTGTTTCAACGACGCGAACTGCGCGATGAAATCAAAGGTGTGCTCGGACGTTTGCAGATTCCGATGCTCAAAGCGGCGATGGTGGACCGCGGCTTCTTCTCACGCAAAAACCATCCGGCACGTGTGTTGTTGAATCGATTGGCGGATGCGGGCCTTGGCTGGTCGCCGGACGATCCCCACGAAGCTCCGCTACTTGCGAAGATTCAGGAAATCGTTGCTCGCGTATGTAGCGATTTCGTCGACGACTTAAGCGTTATTTCTGACGCCCATGCCGACTTTGAGAGCTTCCTCGCTTCGCTTGAACATGAGGCGTTGCCACTGCTCGACGTGCGCACCGCCGAGGCGGAGGCGTTGGACCGCGAGCGAATCGCCGCTCAAGAGACACAGTCGATCGTCGACGCTCGCATTCATCAGCATGCGCTTCCCGAACCCGTAGCCAATTTCATCCAACAGACGTGGAAGCCGCATTTGACGGATGAGTTGCACCTGCGCGGACGAGATAGCGAGGAGTTCAACAAGTGCGTCGCGGCGCTCGACGACTTGGTTTGGAGCGTCCTGCCAAAGGACCAGCCCGGTGATCGCCAGCAACTGAGCCAACGAATTCCGACGTTAGTTCGAACGCTTCGCAATGGCTTGGCGGAAAAATCGCTGGCCGACGCGGCCGCGCCGTTTTTCGAACAACTTTTTGAGTTGCACTTGGGGTTGCTTCGCGGTTCGGAGCCGGTCTATGTTGACCCGCCACTTCCCCCTGCGCCTGCGGATGAGAAAGAACAAGCGCTAGATGACGCATTCCGCGACGTAATCGCGCAGCTGGCGCGGAATCAGTGGGTCGAGATACTGGACGACGATACCGGGTCGCTTCGCTACGCGCGGCTGACATGGATTAGCCCGCAGCGGACCTCGTATTTGTTTACCACGCGCCTTGGCGGCAAAGCGTCAGTGTTCGGGGCCGACGAGCTCCTGGCGGGCTTTCGCGACGGGACGATCCGTTTGATCGATTCTGAGCCCATCATTGACCGCGCTTTGACGGGCATGTTCCAACAGAACTAGGTCTATGGCTGACGCGCTCGCTCTATTTTCGACATCGATAGCTCGTTAGCGGCGCGGGCCGGATTTGAGTCGGCGCAAAAACACATCGCTGGAAACCGTCGTTTTCCCGCCACGCGAATGGAACAGTTGATGCTGGACGCGTACGAAACGCCGCCTTATGTGCTAGATTGCTAAGGTGAGCGCTCTAATGCAAATCCGACCCGATATAGATGGCGTGGGCCCGACGGCCATGCGTTCAGGTGACCTCCGACAATTATGAATTTGCAAATGCCTGTGCAAGCTCCGGCGGCCGCTGTGAAGAGCGCGGCCCCGCCACCCGCCGCAGTGCTCAGCGCGTGCCGCGATTTGATGCAACATCGCTGCAGCTTACAGTTGGCAGCAGCCTTCGACCGGTTGTCCGATTTGTTAATGGACGCGGCTGGGAAGACCTATGAGTCGAAGACAGTTAACGGTCTGTTAGACGCGCGCTCTGCGCTGTTGCGTTCACGTGGCGCCATCGCGGATGCGTTTACAGAAGAACTCACTCAGCGGTTGGATGGCAAAAAGCCCTGCATCATGCCCGGAGCTTCGGCGCCGCAAACGGGCACGTTGTCGCTTCAGTCCGACGAAGTGCTTGACGAATACGTTTCCGCGCGGTCACTGGCTCGCTCGATTGAAAGCGCCTGTTTGGGTGAATTGCCTGGTTTGCATCAGACGGTTGCGTACCTGAAAGGCTTGCCTACTTTGAAGATGGAGGAAGATCCGTTTTCTCCTATCTCTGTGGTCGGTGCGCTCCTTCGAGCGATGCAGATGGATACGTCGACGCCGGTGGAGACGCGGTTGCACTGGATCCGCGGGCTCTCGCAGCTCGGCGGAATGGGGTTCAACGATGTCTACTCGGACCTTAACCGATACTTGCGCGATTGCGGCGTTTTGGTGAAGCGTTCGCAGATGCAGCGTCCGGCATCCCACGCTGGCTCGGCCGCTCATGCGGACGAGGTCAAAAACCAGCATTGGCACGGCGACGCACCCGACACGCCAAATTATGGGTTCACGTCAACAGGCTCCGATGCCAACGGTCACAACTTCGACGCCGCGATGCGTCAGGAGTCGGCTCCATTGCAGCAACTGGCGACCAACTTGGTGGCGCTCGTCGAGCGTTTGCAACACGTCGTGCCTGCCATTTCCGGCGGACCCGCGTCGTCCGACCCTTCGCTCTCGGGCATGGTACGCAACAAGGAAGCGATGCAGATTAGCGCGGCGCTTGGATTCGCACCGAACGGGGCATTCCGCGCTCCACTGTCTGCAGGCGTAGACCGACGCTTGATCGACTCGTTGACTGATCTTCAACTGCGGGCTGATCAAGTCGATTTCTCGGCACCGAATGCGCCAGCAAGAACTGTTCTGCGCGAAGTCGTACCGGGCTACGCCTCGGGTGAAATATCGGTCCTTGATGCGACGACCACTGAATTGGTCGCGATGATGTTTGACTTCGTGCTCGCTCGCAAAGAGCTACGCGACGAAATCAAAGTGTTGCTTGGGCGCCTGCAAATTCCGATGCTGAAGGCCGCGATGGTCGATCGCGGATTCTTTTCGCGAAAGAACCACCCTGCGCGGCAGCTTCTCAATCGGCTGGCGGATGCCGGGATTGGCTGGTCGCCGGAGGACGGCGTCGAAGATGATCTCTTCCTGAAGATTCGCGATCTTGTCGACCATATTTGCAGCGACTTCGTCGACGACTTGGGATTCTTCACTGCAGCGCTCGTCGATCTTGAGCAATTTATTGCTGAACAGGAAATAAACGCTAAAGCGACCGTCGAAGACGAGACGGCCGAAGCGCAAGCTGCGGACATGCACCTAGCTGCTGTTCGCCAAGCTAAAGAAACGGTGGATTCGCGAATTCGGCAAAACCCGCTTCCGGAACCCGTCATTGAATTTATCGAAGTTGCGTGGCAGCCACACCTGCAAGATGCGTTGCTTGAGGCCGGAAAAGACAGCCCGCAGTACGAGAAAGCCGTAGCTGTTCTCGATGAATTGGTTTGGAGTGTTACGCCGAAAGAGCAGGCCGCCGAACGAACGCTGTTGAGTCAACGCGTTCCGTCGCTTGTCCGACGCCTTCGCGAGGGACTCAAGACGTTGTCGGACGACACCGTTACGCCGTTTTTTGATCGGTTGCTTGAAGTGCACGCCGGACTCCTTCGCGGCGCGAAACCCGCTTACGTTGAACCGGAAGAAGTGCCAGACCAGACCAACGAGATTGCATTCGATCCATTTGGCGAATTGGTCAAGCAAATGGAGCGCAATCAGTGGATCGAAATGAGCGACGAAAAAGGTGCGCTCAAATACGCCAAACTCGCGTGGGTGAGCCCTCAGGGCACGACCTATCTGTTCACGACGCGACATGGTCGCAAAGCTGCCTCAG
>JAKPSO010000872.1 GCA_029571495.1 Pseudomonadota bacterium | reverse complement strand
GATGCGAATACCGTGAACGTCGATCGCGTTCGCTGGGCGGCGGAGGCCGCTGGTGCTGCCTCGTTCATTGCAGCTTTGCCGGGTGAGTACGATGCCGTTGTGGGCGAAGGCGGTGGACTGTTGTCGGGCGGGCAGCGGCAGCGCATCTCGATTGCTCGTGCGCTTTACAAGGGCGCGCCGATTGTCTTGTTCGACGAGGCGACGTCCGCGCTTGACACGGAATCTGAGCGACTCGTGCACGAAACGCTGCGAGTTTTGGGCGACAAACACACCGTCGTGCAGATCGCGCATCGCTTGAGCACCGTCCGCGACGCCGATGAAATTTTTGTGTTTGACTGTGGCCGCATCGTTCAGCGCGGCACTCACTCTAGCCTGGCGGCTGATTCGTCGGGGCCGTACTTCCGATTGCTTTCACGTCAGGTGGATTGAAGTCTACGATCCAGCGTTTGAGTTCTGCACGTACGTCGGAAGGTGTTGCCTGATTGATCCAACGGATCAATGCATCAAGATCTATTGTGACATCATGTTTCGAAATCACGCGCCGCACTTTCGCATGGTCGGTGGCGACAAATTCTTCGTCACCGCCCGTTAGTTCTTCGTGCATTTTCTCGCCGGGACGTAGGCCCGTGAAGACTATTGGAATCGCGTCTGCCGAACCTTTTGCGAGACGGATTAGCTCTTCCGCGAGCTCGACGATTCGGACGGGCTTACCCATGTCGAGTACGTAAAGCGATTTTGGATCAGCGTTCAATCCGGCTTGCAGAACTAGTTGCGCTGCTTCGGGTATCGACATGAAGTACCGCGTCATTTCCGAGTGCGTGACGGTGACCGGTCCGCCCGCAGCAATCTGCGCTCGAAATTTGGGGATGACGCTGCCGTTGCTACCGAGGACGTTTCCGAACCGCACGCTCACGAACCGTGTAGGCTCTTCCGGCAGGCTCATGATTGCAAGCTCCGCCAATCGCTTGCTCGCGCCCATGATGCTTGATGCGCGAACGGCTTTATCGGTCGAAACCAGGACGAATTTCTCTGCGCCAACCGCACGGGCGGCCTGTGCCGAAACCAACGTGCCCAGCACGTTATTACGTACAGCTTCCCACGCATTTACGGACTCAGTCAGTGGCACATGTTTGTATGCGGCCGCGTGAAATACGACATCGGGCCGCTCACGATTGAAGATTTCTTCCATGCGAATGGTGTTGCGGGCGTCACCGACGTAAACTTCGCGGCGGTCCGCTGTCAGTCGCGTGGCCATGAGTTCATTGATGGTGTGCGAGGCAAACTCTGAAATGTCCACCATCACCAGTCGCGCAGGGTGGAAACGTGAGATTTGGATACACAGCTCGGTGCCGATTGAGCCGCCCGCTCCCGTCACTAACACCGTTTTTCCCGAAAGCCACGCATCGAGCCCCGCACTGTTGAGCGTCACCGGATCGCGACCCAACAAATCCTCAAGTTCGATGGCGCGCAGTTTCGCAAGCGGTGCGTCGTCCGATAGCAATTCGTCGTAAGACGGCACCGTGAGCGCAGTCAGTCCCGCGTTGGTGGCAATTTCCAAAGCACGCTTCCGCGCTTCGTGACTTTCGCTGGGCATCGCGATGATCGCGTGTCGCGCGCCGAATTGGGCCGCTACAACCTTCGCTTTATCAAGCTTACCGAGCACCGGCGTGTTGTGCACTCGCGCACCTATCTTTGCATTGTCGTCGTCGAGCAAACCAACAACGTGCCAGGTTTCAGACTTCGCCAACTCTGCCACCAATCTC
>JAKPSO010000377.1 GCA_029571495.1 Pseudomonadota bacterium | reverse complement strand
GTTAATCGTCGGCGTCGTCGACACGCTCGGACGAGCCTTCATGCCGACGATTATGCGAACACTCTTCGAGCGCAACACCGCGGACGCGGCAGGACCGGCGCTTGCTTCGATGCTCATTTACTTGTTCATGGCGGTGGTGCTAGCGGTGAAGCCACAAGGTCTTTTTCCAGCTAACGTGAGTGCGACGCGATGAAGCTCTGGCCCACGTCGATCCGCTGGGGTGCGCCGCGCACCATTTCGGCGATCATCGTTTTGTTGCTGCTCGCGTTCTTGCCGTTCATTGCTGGCGCGTTGGAGTCCGATTACTACGTGAGCTTCGGCACGCGCGTGCTGATCTATGCGTTGGCTGCGATTGGCCTGAACTTCATTCTCGGCTTCGGCGGCATGGTGAGCTTGGGGCACGCAATGTACGTGCTGCTAGGCGCCTACGCGGTAGCGATCCCGGCGAGCCATGGCGTGACCTCCGGTTGGTTGCAACTGGCGTTGGCCGTGAGCACGACCGCCGCGCTCGCCGCGGGAGTGGGCGCCGTGGCGCTGCGCACCAACGGCATCGCGTTCATCATGATCACGCTCGCGTTCGCGCAGATGATGTTCTTCGGTGCGGTGAGTCTCAAAGATTACGGCGGTGACGACGGCTTGACGGTTGCCGCGCGAAGCGCTGCTGGCCTCTACGATCTGTCCAACAACACGACGCTCTACTACGTGACGTTTGTAACGGTGCTCCTCGCGCTCTACGCGTCGTGGCGCGCCGTGCTTAGTCCGTTCGGACTGGTGCTCCGAAGCACCAAGTCGAACCCACGCCGCGCCACGGCATTGGGTCACCCCATCTTTCGCTATCAACTCACCGCGTACATCGCGTCAGCCGTGATCTGCGCCGTCGCGGGTGTGTTGCTTGCGAATCTCACTAAATTTGCATCGCCGTCTTACGGCGCGTGGACGCTCTCAGGCGAGCTCATCGTGATCGTGATTCTCGGCGGGCTCGGCACGATCTTCGGGCCCGTTGTAGGCGCGATTATTTTGCTCGCGCTGGAAGAGGCGCTGCCAACGCTGATCGAGGCGGTGGCGCCTGATTACAAAACAAATTGGATGCTGCTGCTGGGACTGTTCATCTTCGTGATCGCGCTCGTGTTGAAGCGCGGTGTGTTCGGGTCGCTCAAGCCATGAGCGCGCTGGTCACGCACAAGCTCGTCAAGCGCTTCGGTGGTGTTTTGGCGACCGATCACGTGTCGCTCACGGTCGAGCCCGGTGAACTGCATGCCATCATCGGCCCGAACGGCGCCGGAAAGAGCACGCTCATCGGACAGTTCGCTGGGGAGATTTCGTCTGACGAGGGCCGCATCGAACTCTTCGGTGCCGACGTCACACACGTTCGCACGCACCTGCGCGCTCAAATGGGGCTCGCGCGAACGTACCAAGTCACGCAGCTGGCCAAGGAATTCACTGCACTCGACAACGTGCTCCTCGCTGTGAACGCTCGCGCGAAGCACAATTTCCGCTTTTGGGGCAATGCACACGACGACGCATCGAGCATGCAAAAAGCTGCTGCGGCGCTCGCCACCGTCGGCATGAGCGGCATGCACGACGCCACCGTGGGAACAATGGCGCACGGCGAACAGCGGCAGCTCGAAATCGCCATGGCGCTCGCAACAGAGCCGAAGTTACTGCTGCTCGACGAGCCTCTCGCGGGCATGAGCCAAGGCGAATCATCGGCCATCGTTGCATTGCTAAAGTCGCTTAAAGGCCGCTATCCTATGTTGCTCGTTGAGCACGATATGGATGCCGTGTTTGCCCTGGCCGATCGTGTGAGCGTGCTGGTCTACGGACGCATCATTGCGACCGACACGCCTGATCGCATTCGCGAGCATCGGGAAGTACGCGCGGCGTACTTAGGGGATGTCGCATGAGCGCATTGCTGAACGTCGACAAGTTGTGCGCCGGTTATGGCGCAAGCAACGTTTTGTTTGACGTGAATCTCACGATTCGCGAAGGTGAAGTGGCGACACTGCTTGGCCGCAATGGTATGGGCAAAAGCACGCTAGTGAAGTGACTCTGCGGGTGGCTAAAGCCGACAGCCGGATCCATCGAGTTCGCGGGCCGCAATGTGACGGCCGCACCGGCCCACGTCATTGGCAAACTGGGCCTTGGACTCGTGCCGGAGGGACGCCAAGTTTTTCCGACGCTCACGATTCGCGAAAACTTGATCGCGACCGCGAACACGGCCAACGGCAGCGCGTGGAACCTTGACCGCGTCATCGCTTTTTTCCCCCGCTTGGGTGAGCGCCTCAACCAGCACGCCGGCACCTTGTCCGGCGGCGAGCAACAGATGCTCGCCATTGGCCGAGCGTTGATGACCAACCCACGCCTGCTGATACTGGATGAAGCCACGGAG
>JAKPSO010000860.1 GCA_029571495.1 Pseudomonadota bacterium | reverse complement strand
CCTCGATCATCGGTTGCTACTTCGTGAAATACAGCGGCACTGGCAAGATCATGAATGCCCTGTACAAGGGCTTGGCGGTGGCTGCGATTTTGTCGCTCGCTGCGTTCTTCTTCGTGACCAACGCAGTGTTCTCCGGTGTTGACCTTGGCGAAGGAGTGACAACGGCACGCCTCTTCGGCGCCTGCGTCGTCGGTATCGTATTGACCGGCGCACTTGTGATGATCACCGAGTACTACACCGCGACCGAATACGCGCCGGTGAAGCACGTTGCGCAAGCCTCCACCACGGGCCACGCGACCAACATCATCGCCGGTATCGGCATCTCGATGAAATCGACGGGCTACCCGGTGCTCGCCGTGTGTGTCGCGATCCTCGCGGCGCATTGGCTCGCGGGTTTGTACGGCATCGCCGTCGCTGCAACCGCCATGCTCTCGATGGCTGGCATCGTCGTCGCGCTTGACGCTTACGGTCCGATCACCGACAACGCGGGCGGTATCGCCGAAATGTCGGAGTTGCCACCCGAAGTTCGCAACGTGACCGACCCGCTCGACGCCGTTGGCAACACGACCAAAGCCGTGACCAAGGGCTACGCCATTGGCTCTGCGGGCCTTGCCGCGCTCGTTCTCTTCGCCGACTACACGCACGGCCTTGAGAGCCTTGGCATCTCGACATCGTTCGATCTGTCGAATCACATGGTGATCGTTGGTCTCTTCATCGGCGGCCTGATTCCATACCTCTTCGGCGCAATGGCGATGGAGGCCGTGGGCCGCGCTGCGGGCTCCGTGGTGGTCGAAGTGCGTCGTCAATTCCAAGACGGCCAAATCATGGCCGGTAAGCGCAAGCCAGACTACAGCGCTGCGGTTGACATGCTGACGACCTCGGCGATCAAAGAGATGATCGTTCCATCGTTGCTACCAGTCGGCGTGCCGATCCTCGTCGGTCTGATCCTCGGACCTGCGGCGCTCGGCGGTTTGCTCATGGGCACCATCATCACGGGTCTCTTCGTGGCGATCTCGATGTGTACCGGCGGCGGTGCTTGGGACAACGCGAAGAAATACATCGAAGACGGCCATCACGGCGGCAAAGGTTCCGACGCGCACAAAGCGGCCGTGACCGGCGACACCGTGGGTGACCCGTACAAAGACACGGCTGGCCCAGCAGTCAACCCGTTGATCAAAATTATCAACATCGTTGCTCTGCTGATCGTTCCGATCGTTGCTCAGTTGCATCCGGGCACCGGCGCTGCAAGCAGCTCGCACGGTTCCGCTGCGCCCGCTGCCGCGGTTGCTGCAGCGGCTGCTCCGGCCGCCGCCTCTGCCGCTGCTGCACCCGCAGCAGCCGCAGCTCCGGCCGCTGCTGCTGCCGCGCCAGCAACGACGACCACTGTTGGCGACGAAGCTCGCTACGTCATCACTGGTAAAGCCGATGGTGCCAACTCGACCGGTCTCTTGAAGGTGTACTTTGGCTCCGGTTCTGCCGCGTTGCCAGCGAACACCGACAAGGGCGTTGCCGAGCTCGTGAACTACTTCAAGGCCAAGCCGAACGGCAAGCTCGCGATCAGCGGTTACGTTGATCCAAGCGGCGACCCGGCGAAGAACGCCGAGATCGCCAAGGAGCGCGCCAAGGCTGTTCGCGAAGCGCTCAAAGCCGCTGGCGTCGCCGACGACAAAGTCGAAATGAAGAAACCCGAGGACATCACCGCTGGCGCCACCAGCGCTGCCGAAGGTCGTCGCGTAGAAGTGAGCCTCATGTAAGGCTCGCCGCTGCGAACGAAAAAGCCACCTTCGGGTGGCTTTTTTTTCACTTGAACGGCACGAGGCAGCGCGGGCACTTGCGCGGATCGCAACAGTCTATGCAGGCATCAGCTTTTCGGCACAGAAGACCAACCGACGGCCGTTTGCGCGCCAGAATCGCATAAGTCAACAAGCGAATTTTTGTCCCGCTAACGACCATGCAGACGCCGATACGAGCGCAAAGCTGTATCAATCGGACTTAGTGCTTTTCGCGCACGTTCTAAACCCGGCAAATATGTCGCTCCGCTGCGGCCGAAAGAAATTTCGGTACGCGACGTTGTGCATGATGTCGAGCGTCGCGAACGACCCGCCGCGTAGAGCACGGTGCGCGCCATCAAACCACGGCGCGGAATATTCGCGATAGCGGTCCGCCGCGAATCCGTCGTACGGCGCAAACGTGGTCGCGGTCCATTCCCAGACGCTATCGCCCCACTTGATCGCACCGCGGCGCGCAGCGGCCTCCCACTCAGGCTCGCTCGGCAATCGTCGTTGCGCCCACGTGCAATACGCTTCCGCTTCCGCAGCGCTGACGTGCACAACCGGCGCGTCAAGTGGCAACGCGATCCATTGATCGAACGAGCGCATTTGCCACGCACCTTCGTTTCGCCTCCAATAAACGGGATGTTTGCGGCCGCACAGTGCGAAGTAGTCACTCGATTCGACGAACTCAAGAAAGCGCGCGTTGGTTACGACATCGCGATCGATCTCGAACGCGTCGATCAACGCGGTGAAACCAGGGCGCTCGTTGTCAAAGCAGAAGCCCTCGCCTGACTCGCCGAACGTTACTTCGGCCCGAGGTACAAGAACCGAGGCAGCCGACGCGACAGAGCCCTGCGGCCGCACCCACGCGGGCCTCGGCCACGCCAACGTTTGCGCGCACCAAGACATGGCCTCGAGATGCATGGACTCGTGAAAGAGCGACAGGCGAAACGGGTAGAGCGCTGCGTCGTTGTCTTCGGTTCGGTTTAGCGCCGACATCACCGCCTCATGCGACGCGTCCATGTAAGCGAGCGTTGCGGCGCGATCCAGCTGCGGCAGATTCCAACGCGCATCGTGCGGGAATGCGTTCGAGTTCAGGATGGCGTCCATCCCGTCGCCAAGCGACGGACGCGTTGCGAGCCACGCGTCGGAAGCGTTGTCGTAAACGGCACGCAAGCACCACCACTCCGAAAACCAAGCCACATGCGCCGACTCCCATAGTGGCGGATTAATACCGGCCAGCAGCGGTGGCGTAAGCGCGTCGGCCGTCAACGATTCGACAAAGCCACGGAGCAGCGCGCGCGTGTCGTGCATCTGCAAACGCAAC
>JAKPSO010000836.1 GCA_029571495.1 Pseudomonadota bacterium | reverse complement strand
GGAAACGGTCGGCTGTACGTTAACGGCTTCTTTTCTTCGTTCAACGGCGTCGCGCGCAAAGACATCACCCGCCTCAACGTAGACGGCAGCGTGGACACCAGTTTCAACGCGGGCTCGATCCCCGGAAGTGCAGGCGTCAACGGCGTGTTTCCAATGGTTGACGGCAGTGTGTACATCACCGGCGCATTCAATTCCATCGGTGGGCAAAACCGCCGCAGCGTTGCGCGCTTGACAGCGACGGGGGCTGTTGATTTGTCGTACGACGCGGGCTCGGCCGCGACCAATGGTTTTGGCAACACGGTGCTCGTGTTAAACGACGGGCGCGTGTTCATCGGCGGCGGCTTCGGCGCTTTTGGTGGCGCAACGCGCGCAAGCATTGCGATCACCACCAACACCGGAGCGCTTGACACAAGCTTCGTGCCCAACATGGGTGTGATGCGTGGCGCCGTCGTGATGAGCGCAATCACGCCGCTGCCGAACGGCAAGGTGCTGGTCGGTGGTTTCTTCGGCCTGCTCGACAACACGCCGCGCGGGATGCTGGTGCGGCTCAACGCCGACGGCACGCTTGACAACACCTTTAACACGGGTGGATTGGGCGGCGACAACTCGGTGCGCTCCATCATCGTGCGACCTGACGGTAAGATTTGGATTAGCGGTCAATTCCGCAGCTGGAACAATGTGCCGCGATATCGCGTTGCGCGGCTTAACGCCGACGGCTCGCTGGATACAACGTTTGACCCAGGCTTAGGGCTCGACAACATTCCGTTTGCGATGGTGGAGCAACCCGACGGCAAATTGCTGCTCGCCGGTGGCTTCACCACCGCCAACGGCCTACCCAGCGGCGGTGTCGCGCGCTTCAATAGCGATGGCAGCGTGGACGCGACGTTTACGCCGGGAAGCGGACTCGCAATCACGTCATCCAACGGCGCATCAATTCGCGCAATGGCGCTGCAATCAACAGGAAAAATAGTGATCGGTGGCGCGTTTTCCGCGGGCAACTTTAACCCCGCTCGCGACTCGACATACAACGGTGTCGCAAAAAGTAATATCGCGCGCCTTAACAGCGATGGCACGCTCGACTCCTCGTTCGTGACGGCGATGAACTCAGTTGTGCGCACGATTGCGCTGCTCCCCGCAGATAAGCTTTTGGTGGGTGGCAATTTCACCCAAGTAGGAAATCCCACCCCGCTCGCTTCTCGCTCGCGTCTGGTGCGCCTCAATGCGGACGGCTCGGTCGACGCCGCGTTTGTCGGCCCCGGAACTATTAACGGCACCGTCTCGGCATTGCTCCCGCTCTCTAGTGGACAAACTTACGTTGCAGGCAGTTACGCATCAATTAAGCCAACCGGCAGCAGCACCAACAACACGGCCTTTCGCCAACTCGTGCGGCTTGACGCAACGGGCGTGCTAGAGCCCGCCTTCTCGGCCGGAACGGCGGGTGCGTCCATGCTCTACGCAACTGCCACGCCAAACCCAGCGCTGTTCAGCAATGTCGTCACCATGGCCACATTTAGTAACGAAGCGTCGTTATTCGTTGGTGGCAATTTCCATGTGTTCGGAGGCGTACCACGCGGCAACTTTGCGCGATTGAACGCGATCAAAATCGGCACTACGACTGCGATTGTTGCGCCCACGCCTTCTGTCAGCGAAGTGGGTTCACCGTATGCCGTGACCTACGCGGTGTCGCCCGCCTCTACGGGCTCCGGTGCGCTGGGTGGAACGGTAACGGTATCCGACGGCACCAACAGTTGCGTGGGCACATTACCGGCACTGAGTTGCAATCTGCCCAGCGCAGCAGTCGGAACAGTGAGTCTCACAGCGAGCTACTCGGGCGACGCAATTTTCAATCCAAGCGTTTCACCGGCGGTTTCGCATGACATTGCAGCTGTCGGGCAAATCGGCAGTGTCACCGTGACAATTGCCGGAAGTGGCGCTGGCACTGTGAGCACAGCCGATGGGCGCATC
>JAKPSO010000824.1 GCA_029571495.1 Pseudomonadota bacterium | reverse complement strand
CGCCAAGGGAATCGATGCCGCAGAGGTGTTGCCCTGCCCCTGCACCGTCACAATCGTTTTTTCTGGCGCCACGCCAAGACGCCTGCCCGTGGCATCAATGATTCGAACGTTGGCCTGATGTGGCACCAGCCAATCAATGTCTGCGGCCGTCAATTTGGCCATTGCAAGCGTCTCATTACAAACGTCGGCCATCACCTGCACCGCCATCTTAAAGACCGCCGGGCCGTCCATGTGCACATACGGATCGCCGTACACGACGCCGCTTCGAACATGGCCTGGCACGTTCAAGATCGCGCGACGGCTGCCGTCCGCGTGAAGCTTCGTCGCCAAAATTCCGGGCTTAGATGACTGCGTCAGCACTACGGCTCCAGCACCGTCACCGAACAGCACACAGGTCGCGCGATCTTGCCAATTCACGATGCGCGAATAGATCTCTGCACCAATTACCAAGACGTGCTTGTACGCGCCGCTCGCGACCATTTTGTCGACGACCGCTAATGCGTACACGAAGCCCGAACAGACGGCCTGAATGTCAAATGCGGCAGCGTTCTTCGCGCCGAGTTTGTCTTGCACGATGCACGCCGTGCTCGGAAAAATCACGTCCGGCGTCGTGGTCGCCACCACGATCAAATCAACGTCAGCCGCGGAAAGTCCAGCCCCCTCAAGCGCACGCTTTGCAGCCTCGACCGCCAAGTCGCTCGTCTCTTCGCCTTCAGCAGCGACGCGACGCGATTGAATACCCGAACGCGAGCGAATCCACTCGTCAGACGTGTCGACAAACTTGGATAAATCGTCGTTGGTGAGAATTTTTTCCGGAAGATAGCTTCCGGTAGAGATGATCTTGGTGAACACTAGGCACGGCTTCACTGCGGGAACATAGACGGAAATCCGTTGTTCGGGTGAATTGCTTCGTCGCGCGGTGCTCGCAATCCTCGTGTACCAGGGGCGTACATTCCGGTTGCTCCGCGCCGTGCGCCTAGCACTTCAACCCGAAAAACGAATTTCTAAGGGTGCCCTAGATTTAATCAGCAATTGCCGCAATGCAGAAACGCACGATAAGCGTCACGCAACAGTCGCTAACTCACCACAAAAAGCAGTGTTGATTTATTCGCTCGTCGACGGTTTCGCGTGGTGCGCCGCAACGCGTGCCGTCAGGTTCGCGATCAAATCATGTTTCGCTTCGCTGTACGCACGCTCAATCGCTACCGCAAATCCGTCGGCCTCGGCGCCACCATGACTCTTCACGACTATGCCGCGCAGGCCAAGGAGCGTCGCGCCGTTGTGCGTCGATGGGTCGAGCCGCGCCTTGAAGCGCTGCAACACGCCGTTGGCCGCCACCGCGCTTAATTTGGAGAGAGTCGTTCGCGTGAATTCTTCACGTAACATCTGCGTCATCAGCCGCGCAATGCCTTCGGACGATTTCAACGCGACGTTGCCAACAAATCCGTCGCATACGATCACATCAACGCGACCCGTGTACACATCGGTGCCTTCAACGTTGCCGACAAAGTTCAAGTCCGATGCGCGCAAAAGCTCTGCTGCGGCTTTGACCACCTCGTTGCCTTTGATATCTTCTTCGCCGATATTGAGCAAACCGACCGTGGGCCGTGCCTTTTCGGTGAGCGCCGAGGACAACGCCGCCCCCATCACCGCGAACTGCCGCAGGTGTTCCGCCGTGCAATCCACGTTGGCGCCCAAGTCAAGCATGATCGAACCGCCATCGCCGTGGCGCGCGCCGCCGTTACCGCCCGGCGCCGGCATGATCGACGCAATCGCTGGGCGATCAATTCCAGGCAGGGTCTTGAGCACAAAACGTGCGGTCGCCATCAGCGCGCCGGTGTTCCCTGCGCTCACGCACGCGTTGGCGTCACCGTGCTTGACGGCGTCAAGTGCGAGCCGCAGCGTGGAATTCTTTTTGTTCTTGAGTGCGAGTGCGGGCGACTCATCCATGCCGACGACTTCAGTCGCGACTACACGGCTCACACGCGTCGCCACTGCCGCGGGAATGTGCTTGTCAATGAGCGCAAGGGACGACTCAAGCCCGACCAGCACAACCTGTGCCTCGGGGCGAGTCGAGAGAAAACTGGCGACGGCGGGCAGTGTGACTGCCGCACCATGATCGCCGCCGTCGACGTCAATGGCGATGCGCATGGCGCGCGCCTCCACACCTGATGTGGCGCGTGACGACAAGGAGTGACTTATTCGTCAGCTTTGGTCTGAACGACCTTTTGACCACGGTAGAAGCCGTTCGGGCTGATGTGGTGACGACGATGCACTTCGCCCGTCGTTGGCTCGATGGCCAAGTGCGGAGCGGTGAGGAAATCGTGAGCGCGGTGCATGCCGCGTTTCGACGGGGATTTTTTATTCTGCTGAACAGCCATGAGGGTCTCCTAAAACTTCGTAACCTAAAAACTAACTAAATTCGCGCGACACAGGTGCATCTTCACCCATTGCTTCGCATTTCTCGCATCGCGGCACATAAGGTATCGCGAGCAACAATTCATCTTCAACCAGTTCGAGCGCGGAGGTCTTTTCGTCGCCGCCAATGCTCTCGAACGCTTCATCTTCCCAGCTCGCGAGTTCCGCTTCGTCGCGCGCTACGTGAACTACCGACTGCGAATCGACGGGGAACTCAAACGCTTCACCGCACGACTGACACACCAAACCGATTTGCCCAGAAGCCGAGACCACAAACCCTGGCCGCGCAGACGCATCCTTGTCCAAACACACCACGGAACCCGTGATATCGCCCACCGTTGTCTCGCCATCCGTAGCTCGCGCAAGCAGCGACGCGTTCAACAAGCCACGGATCGCATAACCTTGCCGAGCAAAGTTAGAAGCATTCTGACGAAACTTCCAGTCCGCATCCGTAACGTTGCTGCCGTCTCGAGCTATTTTGGTCACCTTGCTTGCAATGTGCGTTGGTCAGTGACGTTAAAGCCCACCACCGCAGAATACTCACCGCGCACCTAATCCGAAGAAGCTGGAAAAGGCCTTGGAAGTCAACTAGTTAGCCGAAAGACGAAAGCCCATGATTATAACGGTATTCCTTGCCCCGCGCTATACCCCTACTTGACGGGCGCATTTCGCCTACATTTCCAGCATGACCTCGCCTCTTATCCTCGCCAGCACGTCCCGTTACCGCCGCGAACTTCTCGAACGTCTTGGCCTCCCATTCGCCGTCGCCGCGCCCGATATTGACGAAGTCCAGCTTCCGGGCGAATCGCCGCTTGCGAACTGCACGCGGCTCGCGACTGAAAAGGCCGCCGCCATCGCGGCACAGCGCCCCACCGCGATTGTCATCGGCTCCGATCAGGTGCTCGATCTCGATGGCGAGGCGCTTTCCAAGCCCGGCGACTTCGCAAACGCTCTTGCACAGCTCAAGGCGTGCCAAGGCAAGACGTTGCAGTGTTACACCGCGTTGTGCGTCACCGCGCCGGGCCGCGCGCCTCTCATTGACGTCATTGCGACCGAAATCGCGTACAGAAACTTGCCGGATGCCGCGCTCATTGACTACCTGAATCGCGAAAAGCCGTTCGACGCAGCGGGCGCGGTGAAAGTCGAGACCTCGGGCATCGCACTGCTCTCGGCAATCCGCAGCGACGACCCAACGGCGATCATCGGTCTGCCTCTAATTCGTCTCACCG
>JAKPSO010000798.1 GCA_029571495.1 Pseudomonadota bacterium | reverse complement strand
GATGCGCTCCGGCGTGATGTCAAGCCCGTGCACGCGTTTGTAATGCCCACTGATGGCTTCGCGCAGCGGGCGAATGCCCAGCGCGCTCGTGTAATAAATCTGGCCGCTCGCGAGGAAGGTTTGCGCGGCGTCGATGACGGGTTGTGGCGTCGGAAAATCGGGCTCGCCGATTTCCATGTGGATCACGTCCCGGCCCGCGGCTTCGAGCGCGCGCGCGTGGCTCGCGATCTCCATGACGTGAAACGGTTCGATGTGATGGAGGCGGGAGGCGAGGCGTGTTTGGAGAGGCACTGGTATGGGGCGAATGAGTCGAAATATGACGTTAACGTGTGTAACGTCACGTAACGTCGGGCGGGCTGGAGGGCCGCGTTTTGTTGCATTTGCGAGTGTATCGTTGCATTATGGAATCTGGCGCTGCGCAAACGCTGCTCAGCACCGCTTATCTGGGAGCAAAACAGCATGTCCACATCAGCAAATGCAGTACTCAAAGCCGCTGCCAGTTGGCGCGGGCGTACGTTTTCACGGGCGGGGTACGGAGAGAGCCCGTATTGCGCGTCGTTCGTTCGATGGTGCTTTGAGCGCGCTACCGGAAAGAAGGACGGCTTGCCGATAGTGACGACCGTGCCGTACTACGTGCGCACGGGCATCCACGTTGGACCGGGCAAATGGTTTGCGGACTCGATGGCGGGCGACGAAGTTGGGCCGGTTGTAAGATCGCAGCAACCGGGGGATCTCGTTTTTTTCCACGACACAGCAGACGGACCGTGGCCGCGCGGTTCGATCACACATATTGGCATTGCCGTGGATAACGGCGATCAGATCGCCGACGCCGGGAGCGGCAGCTTGGTGTGGTTTCGCTCGCATCGGGCGACGTTCCCTGGCAAGTTTCTCGAAATTCGTCGCCCGCTCGTCTTAGGTGCGGCGCACGCAGCAGACGTTCACCGCAGCGCGATCATGATTTCGCACGGCCACGCGTTCGGCATGGCGCGCGGGAAACACTCGAACAACATTACGATGCATCTCGTCCGCTCGGCCGGGCGCGGCACCGCAGCGGCGGGTCCATCGGGACAAACCGGCACGATGGCGATGATGATGTCTGGGTACGGCGCCGGAGGCGGTGGCGGTGGTCACGGAAAGATCCCCAACGTGCCGCACCGAGTTGAGCCCAAAACGCCGCACGATTCACAGCACTTTCATTGGGACGTGAGCGTGAACGGGCAGATCATCAAGCCCGTGCATTCGGTGCAAGCGGACATTGTCTATGCGGGCAATCACTTCAAGCTATTTGCGCACGATCACAAAGGCCAAGGCTTTATGAATGGCGCTCCGCTGGCCGGCGCGATGGACCTGAAGGTGACACTGCAAAACGGTGCAGCGCACGTGTGGATCGATGGCCGCGAGGTCAAGCCGGAGCACGCCGAGATCGAAATTATGGGGTGAGCGCGCGGCGTTGTGTGTCCGTCGGGAACCCAATTTTCGCGAGCACCTGCGGCCAACGCGCGTCGCTGTGAAAGCGCCTGAACAGCGGTTGCGCGGGCACGAGCAGGAGCTGCGGCTCGCGCGCTTCGGCAATCGCCAGTGCGTGTTCGAAGAACACGTCGGCATCGCCGTTGCCGCTCGCGATGTACATGTGCGCATAGTGTTGCGGGACGCTGCTTGAGCGCGTGATGCGCTCCGCGAGGTCCCGCGCACCCGCTACGTCGCCCTTGGCGGCGCGGCAGTAGCCTGCGTGCATCGCGATGATGGTGGACGGCGGGTGAAGTGCAAGCGTCGCCTCTGCGTAGTCACTCGCGGCGGTGATGTCGCCGCGAAGCTCGAGTACGCCGCATTGGATTTCACGCTGCATGATCGACTCGCCAAGCGCTTCCGCACCCGCGTCGAGGCAAGCAGTGGCTTCATCAAAGCGTCCCGCGCAGGCGAGTGCCAACGCGTAGTGATAGCGCGCTGGGGGCGCGAGCGGATCGAGCGAAAAGACATGCGCGTAGGCTTGCACCGCGTTTTCGAAATGTCCGAAACACAGCTGAATGAACGCGTGGCGCCCATTGACACCAGCGTGGTTCGGCGCAAGCGCGACGGCCTGTTGCACGCGCACGAGCGCGTCGTCCCAGCGCTTTTCGTCTGTGATCAACAAGTACGCGGAGAGCGAAATGGCCTGCGCATTTTGTGGGTCTAGCGCAAGCGCGCGATCCAGCGCCTCGCGCACCGAAGCGATCGTCTGCCCCGATCGCGCTGCCACGAACAGTGCGCGTCGCGAGTAGCGCACCATCGACAGCACGAACCAGGCGTCGGCATGCGCCGGCGCAAGCTCGGTGGCGCGTTGCGCGAGGGTTTCGGCGTAGGCTAAATTGTCCGGGACTTGCGTGAGATTGAGCCCGCGCGCTTGGTCAATAAGTCGTTGTACTTCGATAGAAACGCCCGGCGCGGGCAGTGCGTCCGCGTCCGCGATGGCGTCTGCGGAACGCTTACCGAGCGCGCGCAGCATGATGTCAACCACGGCGCGTTGCATTCCCTCGCGCTCGTGCGGCGCGAAGTGAAACGCGTGACTCCACAAATGTGTCCCGTCGCTGCCGAGTATCAACTGCGCCGTCACACGTAGACGTTCCCCGACTTGCTGCACACTGCCTTCGAGCAACGCTTCGACTTGCAGCGCTTTTGCGATCTCGCGAATGTCTCTTGATTGGCCCTTGAAACGAAAACTCGACGTGCGCGCGATGACGCGAATGTCAGGCACGCGCGTGAGCGCGTCAATGATGTCCTCGGTCAGGCCGTCGCAGAGCGCGTCATTGTTTGGCTCGCCGGTGAAGTTCGCGAGCGGCAGCACCGCAATGCGCGGCATCGGCGGCAACGTTCCGGGCGTCGCGCGGCGCAGCACCGGTAGGTAGCTTCCGAGCGCAATCTCGAAGCGCAGTGTGCATTGCGCACCCTCGTGTTCGTAGTAGCGATCCAGCATTTCGCGCAGCCGATTGATCGAGACGCGCACGATGCCGTCGGTTGCCGAGTCGTACTTCGCGGCGTCGCGCTCGAACACGTCCAGCGCAATCGCGCTCTCCTTCACGCGCATGAGCCCGGGCGTGCGTCGTGCCGCGACGAGGTATTGCAGCAGCGCCCGCTGCCTCGCGGCGCGCGCGAACGTCGGGCTGGCGATGATTCGGTTCAGCTCAAGTTCGATTTGTTCGTCAGGCGGCGAGAACGGCATGGCGCGATTGTCGCAAGTTCCGTGCGCGCGTTGTGGTGCAGTGCGCACAGATGCGGGTTACAGCTTTTCTACGCTAACGACCGCTCAGCGGCGCTTGTTCGTGAAAAATGACGTAAGTCGACAACATAAAAAAATAGGTGATAACGACCGTCCGCTGGTCGATAGAGCCAAAAGCTGTACACGATTCGCCTTCGTAGCGTGTGACACGCGCGTCAGGGCGAGCAGTTTTCGTTGCGCTTATGATCACGCATCCGTCCATCACGCCGCCGCAACGCCATGCTCAAAGCCACGCCCGACTGGGTGCTCCGAATCCGCGCGCTTTCCGACGAACCGCCGCTGCGTGATCGCGCGTCCGTGCGCTGGGGCGGGGTGGAAATCGGTGACGCCGAGAACGCGGTGATGCAGCGCATCGCGCATGCGTTCGACTATCAGCGACAAACCGTAGTGCGCCGCGATGCGTCGGGCGATGCATGGCACATCGACGGCGATCTCACGGAATCGCTCGCGCGGGTTGCGCTCGTGATGCGCGAACTGAACATCGCGCATCAGTGGCGCAACGAGCAGCTGGCGGTGCTCGACGTGCGCGGTCATCGCTTGGGCACGATTGAACGTGCGGCGGTGCGGCCGCTGGGATTGCAAACGCGCGCCGTGCATCTCGTCGGCGAAACCAACGACGGACATTTTTGGGTGCAGCAGCGCGCGCTCACAAAGGCGAACGACCCCGGCCAATGGGACACGCTCATGGGCGGTATGGTGACCGCGGTAGACACGCTCGAGACTGCGCTGGAGCGTGAAACGTGGGAGGAGGCGGGCCTGCACGTCGGCGATATGTTTGGCCTCGCGTACGGCGGCATGGTGCAGATTCATCGGCCAACGAACGACGGCGTCGCCGGGTACATCCGCGAACGCATCGATTGGTATCGCGCGACGGTGCCCGCGAACCTCGCACCGAAAAATCAAGACGGTGAAGTTGCGCAATTCGCTAAAGTGCCGCGCGCGTCACTCGAAGCGGGGGTCGCGGCCGGGAAATTCACGCTCGAAGCGGGACTCGTGATTGCCGCAGCGCTCGGCTATTCCTGATTCCGTCGCTCACTCAGCGCGCTCAACTATCTATCGCGTTCGCCATCGATTTGGCGCCGGGCTTGGGTCGCCTGCGCGTGGTTAGCGCAGGCGAATCACGCGGTGTCCATTTGACGCTGCCCATGCGGCGAGTTTTGCGTCGGGATCGACGGCAATCGGAACGTTGACCGCGAGCAGCAACGGCAGATCATTGATCGAATCGCTGTAGGCCGTTGACGCAAAATCGGCGAGCGATTGTCCGCGTGCATCCAACCATGCGCGCAGGCGCTCGACTTTCCCGTCACGCATATTGAGCGTCCCTTGTGTGCGGCCAGTGAAGCGCCCGTCGACGATTTCGGGTTCGGTCGCCAAAAGGTGCTCGATGTTGAAGTGCGCAGCCGTCAACTCGGTGATGAAGCGATTCGTCGCCGTCGTCATGACGACCAAGTCATTTGCACCGAGATGTTGCTTGACGAGCGCATGCGCCGCCGCCGGAATACGCGGAACGATTTCTTGCGCCAGAAAGTCACGGCGCAAGGTGTCGAGCGAAGCCGGCGCGTGACCGGTGAGCGTGCCGACGTAGAACTCGCTGAACTCGCGCACGCCAACGGTTCCAGCCTTGTAACGAGTTTCCATGTCGCAGTTGCGCGCCGAGAATGTGTCTCGGTCCAACAGTCCGCGAGCAATCAAGAAATCGCACCAAAGCACATCGCTGTCGCCCGTGAGCAGCGTGTGGTCGAGATCAAATAGCGCGAGGCGCAGCGGCATCAGGAGGCGCTACGCAGGTGCCAAGCCTTGGGACGGCAAAAGGTCTGGATGCCGTAGGTGGAAAGCGTGAGGCCGACGCCAGAGTCGCCATAGCCACTCCACGGCAGGCGTGGACTGACGCGGTCGCAGCAGTTCCAGTAAACGCTGCCGGCATTTACTCGCGACAAAATCCCGCGCGCACGTGCTTCGTCCGGTGTGTAAACACCCGCCGTAAGCCCGTAACGCGTGTCGTTGATGAGCGCGATGGCTTCATCGTCGTCGCTCACCTTTTGGATGCCGATGATGGGTCCGAAGCTCTCTTCGCGCATGAGTTCCATCGAATGATCGACGTTCGAGAACACTGTCGGCGCAAACCAATTTCCGGGCCCCGGCAGACGGCGACCGCCACAGCAAAGCGTTGCACCCTTGGCGAGCGCATCGGCGACCTGTGCTTCAAGCACGTCAAGCTGCGGCGCGCGCGTGATGGCGCCGATATACGTGCCACTGTCCATCGGGTCGCCGACGACGAATCCACGCACGGCGGCGACAAATTGAGCGACGAATTCATCGTAGATGGATGCGTGCACATAGATGCGCTCGACCGAACAGCAGCTCTGGCCCGTGTTGTACATCGCGCCGTCAGAGAGTGAAGCAACCGCGTTGGCCACGTTTGCGTCGGCGCAGACGTAGCTCGGGTCTTTGCCGCCGAGTTCGAGTTGCAGCTTAACCATGCGCCCCGCGAGTGTTTGCGCGATCTTTGCGCCCGTGGCGTACGAGCCTGTGAAGAAGAGGCCATCAATGCGTTGTTCGAGCAATGCTGCGCCGGCAGCACCATCGCCGATGATCGGAATGAAAACGTCTGATGGAATTCCCGCTTCGTGCAGTAGACGAGCGATTTCTAGCCCGGTCATCGTGGCAAATTCCGACGGCTTGTAGAGCACGGCATTGCCGGTGAGAAGCGCCGGCACAAAGACGTTGCCGCCGACAAACCAGGGGTAGTTCCAGGCGGAAATATTGGCGACGACGCCGAGTGGTGCGTGCTCGATTTGTTCACACATTCCGCCTTCGTCGAACACCGTTTCCGTTGCGGTCGACGCGCTCACCGCACCGAGGAAAAAGTCGATGCGCCCTAGGAGACCGTTGAGTTCATTGCGAGCTTGCGCGACGGGCTTGCCCATGTCGCGAGTGAGCGTGGCGGCGAGCGACTCAAGGTCGCGCACGACAAGCGCCCGAAATCGTTCGATGCAGGCTTTGCGTTCGGCGAGCGGCACCGCGTGCCAACGTGGTTGCGCTGCGCGCGCCTGAGACGCTTTGGCGGCGACGGTGGTGGCGTCGTCCGCCGGGACAACGCGGATGCAGGAGCCGGTGGCGGGATTGGTAACGGAAAGTGTGGTCATGGCGAAGGTTGCGTCAGTCAGAGTGTTGTTACATCGCGCCAAGGAACAGTCGCTCAAAGTCCGCCGCGCTGCACGGGCGCGGGTTGGTTTGGTGGCAGATGTCCTTGGTGGCGATGTCCACTAGCCGTGGCAGGTCGGTGGCGGTTACGCCGTGCGCCGCCAAGCCGCCTTGGATACCCACTTGCAGCTTGAGCGTTTTGAGCCATGCGACGAACGCCGCCCCACCGCCCGCGACGTTGCA
>JAKPSO010000732.1 GCA_029571495.1 Pseudomonadota bacterium | reverse complement strand
TAGCTTTGGCCTTTCCGTCTTTGAACAACCGAAAGACTACCGCTTGACGCTCTCACGCCTCCAGCCTTCCTCTCGTACCGAAGGCGCGCACTTCGTTCTGGAATTTAGGTTTTTCGAAAAATCGACTTTACAAAAAAGTGCCGCTAACGTCCGTAGATCGGTGCTTAGCGCGTAAATGTTGCTAAGCGCCTCAGTCCTCAGTCACTCGCGCTTTGCGGTTTGTGCCAGCACAAACTTAATGGTTGCTTCGTAGAGCCCGGCGCTGTTTTTGACCGTGCCGTTGAGCGTGACTCCTGCCAACGCCGCGTCAGCGCGCATCGCTTGAACCGTCGCCGCAATGACGGCGTGATTGTCAGCGTAGACCGTGAACACGTAGCTGCCACCGAGCTTGACCAGGGCACCGGGCAGCGCGCCATCGCGAAGATCGGCGCGCACCCAGGCTTCGACGGTTGTCATGGAGGTTTCCGGAGCAGCGGTCGTCGTCGCAGCAGCGTTCGTGGCGGGTGCAGATGACTTTGCGGTCAACGGCGCGGTCGGCAGCCAATGCGCCCATTGTGGCGAGATGTAACTCCAATACGGAATAGTCAACGAAGGCGCCACGCTTGGCGAAAAAGTCAACGTTTCGCGCATGTCTACACGTGCGACCAACGCGCCTTTGGCGTCTTTTCGGAAGTGGCTCGGCAACGTGCCCGCGCGACGCCGCATCGCGTCGGCCTGCGTTGGGTACAGAAACACCGGCACACGTGTGCCGACGAGCCATCCGCCATCGCAGGAATAGCGTGCGCCGTAGGGCATGACGACGTCTTGCGTGATCGGTGCGCCGTTCTCCGTCGCCGCCTTTCGCGCGAACGTGACGGTGAGGCCGCGTCCTGCGACGCCGCTCACGGTCATCGTCTCCCACGCGGTTTGCGCGCCTTGATCAAGGCCTTCGGCCAGAAAGGTCGAATGTTGGTCAAAGCCGCAACAGGTCGCTTTCGGAGGGTGTAGTGCGTACGTACCCGAGACGTCAGGACAATCAACGTCTGCATTGGCTTTGACCGGTTTTGCAATCGCGGGCCAATCTGGAGGATAGGTGTTGGCGCGGTACTGCATGGCGGCCGCGGCCACGAGAGCAATTGCCAGTGCCACTAGGAAGCGGCGACCGCCGCGAGACTGCGCGAATTCGCTCAGCTCGTAGCGGATTTGTCGAACGCTGATCAACGGGCCAATCGCCTTTCTAGGAGCGGGTTGCGGCGTCGATCGCCTTCATGATTTCGGGCGTGAGCTTTGGCACGACGTCCATCGCTTTCATGTTCTCACCGACTTGGCTGACGCGCGACGCCCCTGTGATGACCGTTGAGACGTTCGGATTCTTGACGCACCACGCGAGCGCGAGCTGTGACAACGTGCAGCCCAAGTCGCCCGCGATGGGGCGAAGCTGTTCTACCGCTGCAAGCTTCTTGGTGTCGGAGACGCGTTCGGCGATCCATTCGTAGCCGGGCAGTGCCGCACGGCTGTCGGCGGGCACACCGTTCTTGTATTTGCCCGTGAGCAACCCCGACGCTAACGGGCTCCAAATTGTCGTTCCAAGACCGATATCTGCGTAGAGCCGCGCGTATTCCTTCTCGACCTTTTCGCGAGCGAAGAGGTTGTATTGCGGCTGCTCCATGACGGGCTTGTGCAGATGATGCCGCTCGGCGATTTCGTATGCCGCGCGGATCTCGTCGGCGCTCCATTCGCTCGTGCCCCAGTACAGCACTTTGCCTTGCGTGATCATGTCGCTCATCGCGCGCACGGTTTCTTCAATCGGCGTGTTCGGATCGGGACGATGACAGAACGCGAGGTCGACGTAGTCAAGCTGCAAGCGCTTCAACGAGCCATCGATCGCTTGCATCAAGTACTTGCGATTCAACGTGTTCTTCTCATTCGGCCCGTCGTTCAAACCCCAGAAAAACTTTGTCGACACAATGACTTGCGCGCGACGCCAACCGAGCTGCTTCAGCGCGGCGCCCATGATTGTTTCCGACATTCCTTTCGCGTAGGCCTCGGCGTTGTCGAAGAAATTCACGCCCGCGTCCCACGCCGCGGCCATGCATTCGACGGCAGCCTTGGTGTCGACTTGCGAGCCGTAGGTGACCCATGAGCCCAACGAGAGTTCGGAGACTTTGAGTCCAGAGCGGCCAAGGCGGCGGTATTGCATGTGTGTCCTTTGCGTTTACAGCGGTGTGAAGCGGATGACGGGTAGTTTAAGTCTTACGGACAATGTTCGCCTGTGTGCGTGCAATCTGATTTAATGCGGGCGGAACCATGATGCTCGCCGCGCTTTTGGCGTGAATCTTTTCTCAGATTTGGCGGCGCAACGGCATCGGCAGTTTTGCAATTTTGGAGAGTACATGTCCGCATTTCCACACTCGTTCACAACGCGTCGCGCTTTGTTGACGGCCATCGTCTCTGCCGCCGTCGCGGTCGGCCCGGCATCCGCGCAAACGGCGACTGATTTCCCAAACAAACCGATTCGCATCATCACGCCGTTCTCGGCCGGCGCGGGGCCGGATTCGTTGCTGCGAGTGCTGGCGGAAAAGATGAGTAAGACTTTGGGCCAATCGGTGCTCATCGAAAACAAACCCGGCGCGAGTGGCTTCATCGCGCTTGAAGCCGCGAAGAAATCGCCAGCTGACGGCTACACATTCGTGCAAGTCGACGACGCGCACCAGGCCTTGCTGCCTCATCTGTACAAAAAGATTCCGTACGACATCAACAAAGATTTCGATCCGGTCGGCACGCTCTATCGCACGTACTTCTTCGTCGTCACGGGCAGCAATTCGCCGCTCAAAAGTATCAACGAAGTGATCGCTGCCGCGAAGGCAAAACCCGGCGCACTGACCTACGGCTCATGGGGTATCGGCAGTCCGGGCCACGTCGGCGGCGCGATGCTCGAAGGCATTACCGGCACACAAATGTCGCATGTGCCGTTCAAAGAAACACCGACGCTGTTTCAATCTGTTTCGACGGGCGACGTGG
>JAKPSO010000731.1 GCA_029571495.1 Pseudomonadota bacterium | reverse complement strand
AACCAGCATGTCCCACCCCAAACATCTCTTCCTTGAGCCGCGCAACTTGATCGCGTAGTTCTGCGGCTCTTTCGAACTCGAGATTTTTTGCCGCATCGAACATGGCTTTTTCGAGCGACTTAAGCGTCTTCTCGCGACTCTTTTCGTCCATCGCACCGAATTCTTGCTTCGCCTTGGCGTCGAGCGCGATGCGTTTTTCTTCGTCCGGGTCGTAGACGCCGTCGATGATGTCTTTGATCGCTTTGTGCACGCCAATCGGCGTGATCCCGTTGGCGAGGTTGAACGCGATTTGTTTGTTGCGGCGACGTTCGGTTTCGCCCATCGCCTTTTTCATCGATTCGGTGATTTTGTCGGCGTACAAAATCGCGGTGCCGTTCAAGTGGCGCGCCGCGCGGCCAATCGTTTGGATCAGCGAGCGCTCCGAGCGCAAGAAGCCCTCTTTGTCCGCGTCCAAAATCGCGACGAGCGACACCTCGGGAATGTCCAAGCCCTCGCGCAGAAGATTGATGCCGACGAGCACGTCAAACTCGCCAAAGCGCAGATCGCGGATGATTTCTACGCGCTCGACCGTGTCGATGTCGGAGTGCAGATACCGTGCCTTGAGGCCGTTTTCGTTGAGGTAATCGGTCAAGTCTTCGGCCATGCGCTTGGTGAGCGTCGTGACCAGTACGCGCTCGCCCTTTTCGCAGCGCAGGTGCGACTCGGCGAGCAGATCATCAATCTGCGTACCGACCGGACGAACGTGCAGCACGGGGTCAACGAGGCCGGTCGGGCGGACCAGTTGTTCCGCAATTTGATCTGCGTGTTCGTTCTCGTATTTCTGTGGTGTGGCCGAGACGAAAATCGTCTGCGGCATCAACCGCTCGAACTCTTCGAATTTCAGCGGCCGATTGTCGAGCGCGCTCGGCAAACGAAAGCCATAGTTCACCAAGTTTTCTTTACGCGACCGATCACCGTGGTACATGCCGCCGACTTGGCTCACGGTCACGTGTGATTCATCGATGAACATCAGCGAGTTGCGCGGCATGTAATCGATCAAGGTCGGCGGCGGCTCGCCCGCGGCGCGTCCACTCATGTGGCGCGAATAGTTTTCGATGCCTTTGCAGAAGCCAATTTCGGCCATCATTTCAAGGTCGAAGCGCGTGCGTTGCTCGATGCGCTGCGCCTCCAAAAGCTTGCCCTGCGAGACAAAAAAATCTTTCTGCTCGCGAAGCTCCGCCTTGATCGCCTCGACCGCTTTCAACACGGCCGAACGCGGTGACGCGTAGTGCGAGCCAGGAAACACCGTGAAGCGGCCGATCTTTTGTTTGATGTGGCCGGTGAGCGGGTCGAAGAGTTGCAGCGATTCGATTTCGTCGTCGAAAAACGTAACGCGCACGGCGGTTTCGGCGTGTTCCGCGGGAAAGATATCGAGCACTTCGCCGCGCAGCCTAAAGCGACCACGCGTGAAGTCCATGTCGTTGCGGTCGTATTGCATCTCGGTCAAGCGCCGAATCGCGGCGCGTTGGTCGAGCGTGTCGCCTTCGCGCAAGTGCTAGATCATCGAGTGGTAATCCACCGGGTC
>JAKPSO010000711.1 GCA_029571495.1 Pseudomonadota bacterium | reverse complement strand
AGTTTTACGTTCATGAGGATTTGCTCCTGTGTTGTGGAGTCGAAATCATCTCGTTTGCAACGAATAAAAACCTGATCGAACTTGCGCTCGGCCTGATCGGGATTGCTTTGTTGTCGCTGCCGCTCAAGCGTTGCCGCGCGCCACTGCGCTGGCGTTTGCCCGAAGTGCAGTTTGAACGCGCGCGAAAACGCTTCGCCGGAGCCGAAGCCCACGGTCAGCGCAATGTTCAACACGGGTTCCGTCGCGCGGCGCCACAACAGCCACGCCCCGGTTTCCATGCGGCGACGCCGCACATAATCGCCAAGCGTTTCGCCCATCCACGACGCGAACATGCAATGAAAATGAAACGCCGAAAAATGCGCCACGGCGGCGAGGTGTTCGAGTTCGAGCGGCGCATCGAGGTGCGCGTCGACGTAGTCGAGCACGCGGTTCATGCGCTGCGCGTATTCGTGCTGCGGCCGGCGGGAACCGGCAGACGCGGGCGAGGCCGCTACATCGCCGTCTGAGAGATGCGCACGGCGGTGCCGGTCCGCGCGCTTGCCGCGAGCGCCTCCAAGGCCAATGCGATATCAATTGATTCGGCGGGCGTCGCGCCGGGCCAGGCGCCCCAGCCGTGGCGCACGAGGTCGTGAAACGCTTCACCTTGCGCAAAAAATCCGGGCGTAGCTGCGCATTCGATGGTCTCGCGCACTGCATCCCAGCCACTGCCGCGCGTGACGTGCACCAGCGGCGGAAACTCCGCGCCGGTGTCATTGAAATACGTGGTGTCGATCGTGCCGACGTCACCCACGATCAACGCGCGGCGGTGACGTGCGGTGCCGAAACTGCATGAGATTTGTGCGATCAGGCCACTCGCAAATTCGAGCGTACCCATGAATGTGCGATCCACCCCGCTCTCGGACAACTGCGCCATCGCCATCGCGCGCACCGGACGTTCGCCTGCGACAAGACGCACCAGACTCAGCGGATAACATCCCACGTCCATCAGCGCGCCGCCCGCGAGCGACGGGTCCCAGCGAATGTTGTTGGGCGCGACGAGTGGAAAGCCGAACGATGCCTGCACCGTTTGCACGCGGCCTACGGCATTGTTGCGCACGAGTTCCGCGAGCTTGATGGTCTGCGGTTGCGCGCGGTAGGGATACGCCTCGACCAGATACACATCGTTGGCGCGTGCAGCAGCGAACATCGCGACGGCATCAGCGGAGTTGGCCGCCAGCGGCTTCTCACACAAAACGTGTTTTCCCGCGTTGACCGCCTTGATCGACCACTCGGCGTGCAGATTGTTCGGCAGCGGGTTGTAGATGGCCTCGATGCTGGGGTCGGAGAGCATTGACTCGTAGCTGGAAAACGACCGCGCGACGCCCATTTCTTTGGCGAACGCGGCACCCTTCGCCGCGTCCCGGCTCGCCACCGCGCACACGTCGACCTTCAACGAGCCGCGCAGCGCTGTGATGAACGAGCGAGCAATGTTGGCGGCGCCGAGCACCCCGATGCGAAGCTTCGAGGGAGCGTCGCTCACTTTGCGTACGTGTAGAAACCGCGTCCCGTCTTACGTCCGAGGTAACCCGCCGCAACCATTTCTTTAAGCAGCGGTGCAGGGCGATATTTCGGATCGTTGAAGCCTTCGTAGAACACGTTCATCACCGCGATCATCACATCGAGGCCGATCATGTCGGCGAGCGCGAGTGGGCCGATGGGTTGATTGGTGCCGAGCTTCATGCCGGCGTCGATGTCCTCGGCGGTGGCGAGTCCTTCTTGCAAGCAGAAGATGGCTTCGTTGATCATCGGGCACAGAATGCGATTGACAACAAAACCCGGTGAGTTTTTCACCGTGATCGGCGTTTTGCCGAGCGAGGTGGCGAGGCCTTGAGCCGTGGCGAGCGTCGCGTCACTCGTCGCGAGTCCACGAATGAGCTCCACCAGCGCCATCATCGGCACGGGGTTGAAGAAGTGCATGCCGATGAAGCGATCCGGACGATTCGTCGCGGCGGCCAATTGCGTGATCGAGATCGACGACGTGTTGGTCGCGATGATCGTTTCCGGTTTCAGCGCGGCGTCGAGGTCTTTGAGAATCTTGATCTTGAGGCCTTCGTTTTCGGTCGCCGCTTCGATCACGAAATCGCACGCCGACAAGTCCGCGAGCGTTTGCGTCGTCTTCACGCGTGCCATAGCAGCGGCCTTTTGTTCGGCCGTAATTTTTTCTTTCTTAAGCAAGCGATCCAAGCTGCCGCTGATCGTTGCAACGCCGCGCTCCAGCGCCGCCGCGTTGACGTCGAGCATGAGCGCGTCAACGCCCGCAACAGCGCAAGCCTGCGCGATTCCGTTGCCCATGGTTCCGGCACCGACGATGCCTACGAGTTTGATTGTCATGTTGCGCTCCCTGTGTGGTTTGTTGGATTTTACGTTTGCGCGCTTGCTGCAAAATGACGCCATGACGAAACAACATCTTTCCATCGGCGTCGGTGCCGCGTTGGGCGCTGGGCTGATTTGGGGGCTGGTGTTCGTTGCGCCGCTGTTGTTACCCGACTATCCGCCTGCGATGCTCACGTTTGGGCGCTACCTTGCGTTTGGGTTGGTCACGCTGCCGATTGCTCTGTGGCAACGTGCCGCGCTGGCAGGGCTGACGCGGTCGGATTGGTGGGTCGCGGCGAAGCTCTCCATCGTCGGCAACATCATCTACTACCTCACGCTTTCCGCCGCAATTCAACTCGCGGGTGCACCGCTGCCGACGCTCATCATCGGCACGCTTCCTGTTGTGATTGCCGTCGCGTCAAACCTTGGCGACCGACAGTTTTCGTGGGCGCGGCTGCTGCCGTCGCTTGTGCTCATCGGAGCGGGGCTCCTTTGCGTGAACGCAGACCAGCTGGAGCGATTAGCGGGGTCGTCACAAGCGATGAGTGCGTACGTGATGGGCTCGGCGTTTGCTGTGGTCGCCAACGCCGCGTGGACCTGGTACCCCATCCAAAACGCGCGGTGGCTTCGCGCGCACCCCGCCCACACATCAACCACGTGGGCAACGGCGCAGGGCCTAATGACGCTACCCATGGCCGTCGTTGGACTCGCGGCGACGGTGATCTATTTGCACGTGACTGGCGACGCGCG
The DNA here is from genome assembly GCA_029571495.1 of Pseudomonadota bacterium. Taxonomy (GTDB): domain Bacteria; phylum Pseudomonadota; class Gammaproteobacteria; order Burkholderiales; family Casimicrobiaceae; genus Casimicrobium. Next base: position 914 of record JAKPSO010000711.1, on the reverse strand, counting down.
CTTCACCGATGCATGGTTCGGCGCGCAGCCTGCGAAGTTTTGGGCATTGAATTTGGTGATCGGCTTCGGCGCGTCGTGGCTGGGGACGCTACTTTGGAACATCGCCAGCAAAAACACGCCGACCGCTCTCACGGGCCAACTTATCGTGTTCGAGACGCTTTCGGCGCTTGGGTACGCGTACATCGTTTACGCGCGTGCGCCAAGCGTCCTTGAGATCGCCGGAATCGCGCTCTTGGTGCTCGGTGTGATTGTTGGGGTTCGCGCGCTGTCGAGGCCCGCTCCAACGTAACGAACGTCTTTAGCTCTGCATCCGCCAAGCCACGCTGCGGCCGACCGTAAGCGGGACGATGGTTTCAGCGCCGAACGCGAACGAATCCGGTGGTGTCCAGTTTTCGCGCTTGAGGGTGATGGTGCCGGCGTTTCTTGGCAAGCCATAGAACGCGGCGCCGAATTCGCTGGCGAATGCGTCAAGTTTGTCCAACGCGCCAGCGGCGTCAAACGCTTCGGCATAGAGTTCCATCGCTGCGTGCGAGGTGAAGCAACCCGCCGCGCCGCAGCAGGCTTCTTTCGCGTTTTTGGAGTGCGGCGCGCTATCGGTGCCCAAAAAGAATTTTGGCGAGCCGGAGGTCGCGGCGGCGACGAGTGCGAGGCGGTGGCTTTCGCGCTTCAAAATCGGCAGGCAGTAGTAATGCGGGCGAATGCCGCCGGTGAAAATCGAGGTGCGGTTGTACAGCAGATGTTGCGGCGTGATGGTGGCGGCGACGTTCGCGCCAGCGCTGGCGACGAAACTCGCGGCTTCGGTCGTCGTGATGTGTTCCACAACAATCTTGAGCGCCGGAAAGTCACGCGCGATTTGTTGTAACGGACCGTCGACGAAAATGGCCTCGCGGTCGAACACGTCGGTCGTTGGGTCG
>JAKPSO010000362.1 GCA_029571495.1 Pseudomonadota bacterium | reverse complement strand
TCGTAGCTTGTAGACTGAATTTCAACCCAAGCTGGCTCCGATCGTCTATCTGATCGCCTACTCGCCCACAACTCTGGAAAAAATCTCTTGCCATTCGAGGTTAGGGCGATACGGTCGTTTGCGTTAGACGCCCATTCCTTTTCGCTAACCTGTTCGCCAAATTCATGCGAGCCATAGCGGCAACACGTTGCTCCCATGTGCGCAGTCGTTGCGCGGCGCGGAAGGATTCCTTTACGTTTGCAATGAGTGCAGAACGATCAGCATCAGATGTTTGCGGCATCACAAATTCTCCATCATGGCGTCCACGCGTGCCATTTTCTCAGCTAATCCATGTCGCTTGAGAATCGATTCAAGACATATGCGGTCAACCGCCTTTGCCTCAAGAAACATCACCACGCGCAAATAATCTTTAGTCCGACCCGTTTGCAATGCTACGGCGCACAAGTGTTCCGCAGAAAAAACGCGCGTGGGAATGCCATCAAACTCCGTGTCCGTGGCGTCACGAATTGCTTCGCGCACGAGGTCGTTGGCATCCGGAAGAATCTGCACGGGCCATTCCGCGAAGCGAATGTACTCGTGTTCGACAACCCCACCCAATCGGGTCAACGCCTCGTAAATGGGCGCGAGTGTCAACAGGCCGCTGGCGGACGGAGCCATAAACACAAACGCATCCACGTCCTCTGTTTGCACGGCGTCGATGTAAAACGACGCGCCAATTGCACCACCGATGGCGTATTGCGGAATCACGCCGTCGGCAACGAGTTGGTTTAGTGCGCGAAGTGCGGCTTGCATAAAAGTGGCCTCGCCTACTCCTTCCGCAACTGCGGAAACAGAATCACATCACGAATCGTCGGTGAGTTGGTGAAGAGCATCACGAGGCGATCGATGCCGATGCCTTCGCCTGCTGTGGGTGGCAGGCCGTATTCGAGCGCTTTGATGTAGTCGGCGTCGTAGAACATGGCTTCTTCGTCGCCTGCGTCTTTGGCGGCGACTTGCACTTGGAAGCGTGCGGCTTGATCTTCGGGGTCGTTCAATTCGCTGAAGCCGTTGCAGATTTCGCGGCCCGTGATGAAGAGCTCGAAGCGGTCGGTGACGGCCGGGTTGGCGTCGTTGGCGCGCGCGAGCGGCGAGACGTCCGTCGGGTGCGCCATGATGTAGGTCGGCTGAATGAGTTTTTCTTCGGTGTTGGCTTCGAAGAGCTTGAGTTGCAATACGCCGAGGCCGTCGGTCGGCAACACTTCTTCGCCCGCGCGCTTGACGGCGTTGCGCAGGAACTCGATATCGTTCAACTGAGCTTCGGTGAAGTGCGGGTTGTACTTCTGGATCGCTTGCGCCATCGTGAGGCGATCAAACGGTTTGCCGAGGTCGATTTCGAGTTCGCCGAACTTGATCGTCGTAGTGCCGAGCACCGCCTGCGCGCATTCGCGGAACAGCGTTTCGGTCAGGTCCATCAGGTAGTTGTAATCCTGATACGCCTCGTAGAACTCGAGCATCGTGAACTCGGGGTTGTGCCGCGTGCTGGTGCCTTCGTTGCGATAGTTGCGGTTGATCTCGAAGACTTTTTCGAAACCACCGACGGTGAGGCGCTTCAAGTAAAGCTCCGGCGCGATGCGCATATACATCTGCTGGTCGAGCGCGTTGTAGTGCGTGACAAACGGGCGCGCCGCCGCGCCGCCGGGGATCGGGTGCATCATCGGCGTTTCGACTTCAAGGTAGCCGCGCTGCACGTAAAAATTGCGGATGAACGCGATCATCTTCGAGCGAATTTCGAAGGTGCGGCGCGTCTCGGGGCTAACGATTAGGTCCACGTAGCGCTGGCGATATTTCTGCTCTTGATCCGTGAGGCCGTGAAATTTTTCAGGCAGCGGGCGCAGCGATTTGGTGAGCATGCGCAGCTTTTGTACTTTGATCGAAAGCTCGCCTTTTTGCGTTTTGAATACGGTGCCGGTCGCGCCCAAAATGTCGCCCATGTCCCAATGCTTGAAAGCGTCATGCGTTTCAGTTCCGACGCCCGCATCATTGATGTAGAGCTGGATGCGGCCGGACATGTCTTGCACCGTGGCGAACGATGCGCCGCCCATGACGCGTTTCAACATCATGCGGCCCGCGACCGTGACCGTGACGTTCGCCGCTTCGAGTTCTTCCTTCGACTTGTCGCCGTAGGCCGCAACCAAATCGCCAGCGAGGTGTTCGCGACGGAAGTCGTTCGGGAAGGCGTTGGTGCCCGCCTTCTCTGCGGTCACGCGCAATGCGGTGAGCTTCGCACGGCGCTCGGCGATGATGTGGTTTTCGTCTTGAGCGGGGGCTGCGGAGGTGGGCGTGTCTTGGGAGGTCATCGTCGTTGCTTTTATTGCTCGAAAGGGGCGCGAAGTGAGGGGCGCAAAGGCCGTCACGACGCGAAACCCTTAATTTTCCGCGAAAACGGGTTTTTGCGCTGGCGATTGGGCATTCGCACGCCTTCCTTGCCTCGAACGA
>JAKPSO010000691.1 GCA_029571495.1 Pseudomonadota bacterium | reverse complement strand
TGCTCTTGCCGCTTTGCGTGGCCGTATTCGGTGCTGATTGAGCGCCGAGGAGCTGCGGGATGAACCCACCGTGTGGCGTATGGCATTGATGGCAGAGGAACGGAGCGCGAACCTTCAACATGTTTTCAACCGTCGTGCCGTGTGGGTTGTGGCAGTTCGAACAGTCTTCGCTGACGGGTTCGTGGTTATGCACGAATGGGCCGCGCTTTTCCATGTGGCAGGTGTAGCAAGTCTCGACGACGCTGTCGCGTTTCATCAGTTTTGGACCGACAGAGCCGTGCGCGTTGTGGCAATCCGAACAACCCATCTTGCCTTCGGGAACGGGGTGATGCGAAGGTTTCGCCATCTGCGAGCGTTGCTCTTTGTGGCAGGCGTAGCAAACTTCAGCCTGTGCGCGTTTGTCACGAACTTTGTCGTGCGCCGTGTGCACTTGGTGGCATGAGGTGCATGCAACGTCGGCGTTTTGGTGAGCGCTGCCCTCCCAGTGCGAGCGTTTCGCGTCGCGATCATGGCAGGTCAAGCATGCCGCATTTTTTGCGACTGCTGTTGTGGTGGAGTTCTTGCCAAAGGTGGCATCAGGCTTTGGCGGTTTGTCCTTGCCTTTGTAATTCTTGTGCGAGGCGCTTTCGCCGTGGCAGCTTGTGCAACTCGGCGCACGTCCATCGGCAGTTACGCCGTGGCGAGTCTTGCCGATGGCGAGCAAATTGGGCGAGTCAGCTTCGTCGTGACAGGCGGTGCATTGCGCATCGCCCTTCAGCACCAAATCCTTTGCGTCAGCCGCCTGAGCCAGAGAGGCCCCTCCAAGGCCGAGGGCTAGCGCCGCTCCGGCCGCCAATAAATAGCGCGAAAGTTTCATTTGGTGTTCTCCGTTTCTTTGATGATGGGCACGGCCACCAGATACAGGAACGACGCTAAAACTCCGCGCCGCCCGCCCCCGGGTGGCCCTACCGCAGTAACTTTATTGAGCCAAAATCCAATCAGCCAGATTCTTGATCTGAGCCATGTCTTTGGTGTCGATGATCTTGTGATCTTCTTCGCTGCCGTCTTCAAGCTTGACTTTCGGACCGGTCGTCAAGTTCTTGATGATCTTCTCTTGACCATCGTTCTTGCCTTTGTATTTGGCAGCAGTTTTCTTGAACGCAGGACCCTTCTTGGTCTTGTCAATGGCGTGGCATTTGAAGCAGTCGTTCTTTTTGGCGAGCGCCTGAGCAGCGTCTGCATCAATCGCGGCATGCGCGGGGGCCAAACTGAACAGCGAGAGCGTGGCTACGGTGGCGAGGGCGATTTTGAAGGTTTTCATGGTGAAACTCCTGAACTAAATTTCTACGTGAAGACAAAAAAATGTGTGAGTTAGTGTTGATCATTTTCGTTCTTCGACACGCCTTCTGCGTGTTTGCAACGACTTAGGTCGCGCTATATCAATGAGCGATTTCCGTGCTTACAACAACAGCATTTACAACGCGTTTGTGAGAGTTTCATTGTCCGCGCGTGCACTCTTTCGTGCAACGGAAATGAGCGGTAAAGACGTCACACGCTGGATATAGAGGGCATACGTCGTCAATGCTGTAAACGCTGATCTAGATCAAATGCGGTCAGGCAATTCGCCATTAAGCGATGCGAAATAGAGGCGCTAGTTGACGCACCGCTACGTTCGCCAACGCACATCGCCTCGACCACGGATGCAATGCTTCGTGAAGAGGCAACATGCCGCGCGCGCGACGCGAGGTTGCGAGATCGAGATGTTCGCGGATGTGCCGAATAGCAGTTCGCAAAGGCACCAAGCAGGTGCGCTCGCGGAACCGAGTATCGCTAGCGCATCACCGGCGCGACACTGTGTGACGGCACGAACCCGGCATGCGAATCCGTGCGTCGTGCGGCTCCTGACTAGTGGCCGCCAAAGAACCCGATCGCGATTACGACGAGCAGGAAGAGACCAAACGCAATGAGCGCGAGGCCAAGAATCTTCGAACCCAGGCGGAACGGCGCGGACGGTGCGTCAACAAGATATTTTTCGAGTTCACCGGATTCCACCAAGCGTGCGTATTGCGCCGCATGTTCGTGCTTGAACTCTTCGAGCGACTGCGTGCCGGTGAACATCACGACATCCGGAGGCGGCAGTTTGTCGGGGCGGAAGTGGTTGTTGAAGAAGTGCACCG
>JAKPSO010000688.1 GCA_029571495.1 Pseudomonadota bacterium | reverse complement strand
GCACCCTCGCAATTTCGAGCATCGTCCGCGCTGAGCTGCGCTACGGGCAAATGAGGATGGCCCCAGACGACCGCCGTCGGAACCTGATCGACAGTTTTCTTTTGCGAGTACCGAGTGTTGAGTGGAGTATCGACGCAGCTGATCACTACGGCGCGTTGAAACACGCTCTCAAAACGCAGGGCACCCCCATTGGCGACATGGACGCCCTGATCGCCGCTCACGCCTTAGCCGAAAAATTGACGCTGATCACTCACAACACACGGCATTTCGAAAACGTAGCGCAATTGAAACTCGCAGACTGGATGGTTTGAATCTGTCGGTGGCTCAATTGCACCAGCATTGGTCATGAAATGCACCGCTTCACGGTGTCCACGTTAATACGATGTTGTCCACTGGGGCATTCCGTGCTGGTCGAGATAAGCCGTAAATGCGCACAGAGAGTGTTCGTGTTACTCCACAGACTTGCGCAATATTTGCGCTCGCGTTAGGCTTTGCCCGTACACGTTGGGTTGTGAACGCTCATTTATCGACGGAATTGGGGTGTGAATTGCAAGGTATGTCCAGCTTTTTGCGGTGCGGATTCATGCGAACCAGTGCGGTTCTAATTTTTCTTGCTTCGACGGTTCAGCTAAGCGCGCGACCGTTAAATGACACTGGTGTTACGGACTGCTCGGACGGAACACAAGTTGTGCCGTGCAGTACGGTCCGAACGACACACCCGGGTCAAGACGCTCGTTACGGTCGAGATGTAGCGGCTAGTGCGTCGATTTTTCAATCAGCAGGGGGCAACTCAATTCGCATTAAGGGTTTTGACTTTACAAAGCTCAGCCAGACGGATGGTGCGGAACTTCCGCCCTCCTCATTGCCGGCAAACACTGGCCCTTCGCCAAGTTTGTACGGATGTGTTCGAGACAATGCGACGAATCTGGTTTGGAGCATTTCCTATAACGCTCCGGTTCATTGGGGAGATCCAAATCCAAACACCAACGGCGGCAATCCCGGGATCGGTGCCATGGGGCACGTTTCGCACTTGAATTCCCTCGGTTACTGTGGGCGCACCAATTGGCGCCTCCCGTCTGTGCGCGAACTACTTTCCGTGATAACTTTTTCAGTAGGATCGGGATGCCCCGCCACGTATATCGATCAGATATTTACTTGGCCGAACACCGTTTTCTGGACCAACCAAACTTCGGTTACTGACAGCAGTCAAGCATTAGTAGTTTGGATTGGCGCGCCTTACACGAACCCCAATGGAAGCTGCACGGGCATTCTCACAGGAAAGCCCAAAATGACTGCCGAACCAGCAGTAGTTCTCGTTTCGGGTTCGTAGCGCTGTGCTTGCGCCAGCACTTCGGACGTTGCTACTTGCGTGTTGTTTTTCGACGGCAAGTTCAGTCGCGAATGCTCAAACCTGCCGCTCGGACATCCCGCAGAGCGATTCCATTTGGACGACCGCAGTACCGGGCGAAATAGTCGACAGCAGTACCTTGCTCACGTGGAAACGATGTCTCGCCGGTCAGTCATGGAACGGCGCGGGGTGCACGGGCACGCCTGACGCGTTGACATGGCAAGGCGCATTGCAATCCGCGCCTAGCGGATGGCGACTGCCGAATATCAAAGAGCTTGAGTCGTTGGTCGCGCGCGAATGTGTGCAACCCGCGTTGAACACTGTCGCTTTTGCCGGGCAACCGAATCATGTTGCATGGTCGTCAACACCGATTTGGTCGGTTGATTTTGCGGATGGAACACCATTAACGCAGACATCCTCGTCAGCGCTACTTGCAGTGCGTTATGTCAAGTCTTCGGTGCCGAATGCCGTGAGCGAATACACACCGGGCGCAGGCAACAGTGCAACCTGTAACGCCAACATCCCGCAAAGCCGCCCAGCAAATTCACTTGTGGCGAATCCCGACAACACGGTTACTGATTCATCCACCGGCCTAACGTGGACGCGCTGCGCTGTGGGGCAGACGTACACAGGTGGTCGCTGCACCGGGAATGCGACGACACTCGATTGGGCCGCTGCGCTTTTATACGCGGACGCGCAACGTGCGCAAGGATGGCGCTTACCCAATGTGAAGGAACTTGAAAGCTTGACGGATCGACAGTGTTTCGCTCCGGCAATCAATGGCGAATTTTTCCCCGATCACCCCGAGTCGCTGATGTGGACGTCCACGCCGACGTGGGCTGTGAATTTCAACGATGGTGTCGCGGCAACACAGGATGCGAGCAACGCGTTCGCTATTCGCTTAGTGAAAGGCGGGGACGCTAAAGCGGCGTACACACGATTGCCTGATCGTTTCCCGATATGTGCGCCAAATATTGCAACAGAGTTTTCGCAGAGAAATTGGCTGCCGCTCGCCAACGGTACGGCCCGTAACATCGACACTCAGCTGATTTGGGCACGCTGCTATGTCGGCCAAACATGGACCGGCACCACATGCGCTGGCGACGCTACACCAATGAATTGGCAAACCGCATTGCAAACGGCAGACACGGCTGCGTTCGCCGGGGCTGCGGATTGGCGCTTACCGAACATTAAGGAACTAGAAAGCACCGCAGACCGCCGCTGCTACGACCCCGTGACACATCCCGACGTCTTCCCCAACTCGCATTCAACAACGCTGTGGAGTTCAACACCGAACTGGTACATGGATGCGACAGACGGCATCGTGACCTCGGCCATCGACCCCGGAGCAACGCGAGGCGTTCGATTGGTGCGTGGTGGGGGTATGGGTGCGGTTTTGAACAACGCCTTGACTGACCAACCTGCAATCGCTGATGTTTCAACCACGGTGACGCTCGGTCCAGTGTGGGGATCAGAACTGAAATGGATGAATCGGCTGACGCCGACTGCCAGCAATCAGAAACTCATTGTCGTCACGCACGGTTGGAATTCAGACGCTGACGCTTGGCCAAATCGCCTCGTCGCACTCATATGTAGCAAAGTCGGAGGAACTATCCAAGACACTGGGTTGGATATTCGTGGGGAAGTCGGGATTAGTCGATACTGCGAAGGTAGCAATGGGTGGAGGGTCGTCGCAGTTAACTGGGCACCCCGCGCCGGAATCAGTTCCCTCGACGCACTACTAGACAATGCCCTCTCGCTTTTCGATTTCGATGCCGTATCGGGCGGTGAGAAGGCCTCGCTCCTTCTCCCGACACAAGCGCTTGAACACGCAAAGGGGCTCGGAAACGAGATCGGCTGGATTCTTAAATCGGCCGCGCTCAAGTATGACTTCATCCACGCGATAGGACATAGCGCGGGAGCTGGATTTGTTGATCAGCTTACCCAAAGTGTCAAGTCGAATATCACCCCACCACCGCTTGTTCACAACACTTTTCTTGATGCATTTTGCTGGTCGATCAGTTGTACCTATGGGAAGGAAGCAACATGGGCTGAGCATTATGTTGACTCGCGTCCGCTGTTCTTCACGAAGAAGTTTTGTGCACTGGGCGACAGTTTTTGCATCGGCGTGCCCTTCGAGCCCGGTCTCACCAATCGACAGTTGTTAAACGCTCACAATTTTGACGTTCGATTTTTGGCAGGCGACATACCTGGTGTTTCGGAGGGGATGTCCAGAAACCACGCATGGCCCTACCATTGCTACATCGAGAGCGCTGGTGGCGTGATTCGCCCCGATGGAGAAAATCCGACAACTTGTCTAACCCGCTCATCTGGCGAACCGCGAGGGCTGTCGCTAAGCCTTGAGAATCACCCAACCGTTCCTACGGATGCCGCGCAATTTTTGGCCAATCAGCGAGCGCTTTATCCGCCCGGGGCCTTGACGACCATATTGCGATCACCGTCACCAGATTTGGCGTTCGGCGACATGATGAAAGATACGGCGATTCCCTATTCGCCACTCGACGCGTACGCCCTGTCGCAGCGCGCAACCGTCTACCTGACTGAGACCATTGCAGACGGTATTGTTTCCGTCCAAGCCGCATGGCACGATTTTTTGACAGGCTCTGGAACCTTTGTGCCGTCAGCGGCGAGTAGTTGCGTACTCGGGGGCGTGGCAGGGACCACGCCAGCGTTCTTGTCAGACGTTCGAGGCGTTAGTCTTGCTTGCCGCTCAACTCTGCTCAACGCGCAATCGAAAATTGCAAAACGAACGGTAAGTGCCACGGACGATTCTGCTGTGTCGGGTTGGTTTTCTGTGCGCTTCCATGTTGGTGAGGTCGCGAATTTACTGAGCTTCGACTTTCAGTTCGTCGATGGCGCAGAGAGCCAGCTAGCAGTATTCGTCGACGACACTTTGGTTCACGTCGGGCCTGCAACGTCGTCGGCGGGCCTAGTCCGTGTGGCAAACATTGCGATGCCCGAGCTTGCCGTCGGAGAGCACCGGATCGCGTTCCGCTCTGACAGTGTTGACGGGCAGCCTGTGAGTGTTGAGATTTCGAATGTTCGCCTTGGCCGACAGCGTCCCGTTGCTTGCGATCTCGATGTGGACGCCGACGGCATTCTGTCGGCACACATTGACGGATTGATTCTCGTTCGATCTATGTTGGGTATGACCGGAGATGCGCTGTTCACAGGAATTTCTACCATTCCTTCCCCTGTGCAACGGCAGGCGATAGCTGCGCGCGCAGCTTCGCTCGTGTCATCTGGATTGTTGGATTTTGATGGAGATACGAACACGTTGCCGTCGATGGATGGAATTCTGCTGGTGCGTTCTCTGCTGGGATATCGAGGAGCCGCATTATCGATTGGAGCAGTGAGCACCACCGCGCAAAGATCAGTCAGCGAAACGCTTAGCTACATGAAGGCTGCTTGTGGGTTGAATGTTGAATGATTGACGCCGGCCGACGCAAGTTTTCCTATCGAGAAAAAGTGGGTTTGCGACGAAGTGGTTCCAGCGTTTGATGGCTTCATGGTGGCACGGGCATTGTTTGGGTTCAGCAGAGGCGCGATAACGACGGAGTACGTCGCCACTCGCGCTCGGGGTGCGGCGCTGCGAGTGCGTACGGAAAAAGAGGCGGGCGGCCTGTTCGTTAACTAGTTCACTATTCGGGCACCGAGGCAAACACCTGTATCGCGTCCTCCGCATCGGCGACCGTCATCACGTCCGCTTTGCGCGTTAGCGGCGCTAGGCAACTCGATGCCAGCAGTGCGGCGTCGATGCTGGCAAGTCCGCGATGGTGATGTGATTGCACATTCGTGTGGCCGCGTCGTTTGAGTTCCGAGAGGATGCGCGCGGCGTGGTCGGGTGAGTAGGCGTGCAATGTGTTGCCGTTCTCGGTGACGGTGAGCACGTAAAGCGGCGGTCGCACCATCCACACCGCGCCAACGGCGAGCAACGGTCGCATCCAGCGATAGAAATACATGAGCATCAGCACGCCGGAATGGATGCCGTCGGCGTCCGGGTCGAACAAGAGCATCACACGCTCAAAACGTCGCTGGGTGATGTCGCCCACTTCGCCTGATTCAATGTCCGTCGGCGCGACGCCCAGCGCGTCGGAGAGTTGTTTGAACAGCGGATATTCCACCACCCGCGCGCCGCTGGCCTTGAGCGCATTGAGCGGCTTCCCTTGCATTGGCAACACCGCTTGTCGCGTGGCGTCGCGCACGTTAGCGACTGCGCCAGAAGCAGAGTCGCCCTCCACGATGAAAAGTTCCGCGCCGGAGGCCGCGCCGTGGATCGTCGAGTCTTCAAAGACTGCTGGTTTGCCAGAGTAGTGCATGGCGAAAGCTTATCAGCGGGCGGCGGCGCGGCTCGCGGTCGCGAGCTCTAGCACGGCCGTCTCAGCGGACAGAGCCAAGACGGCGTCAGTACTCAACAGTAACGCGGATCACGTCTTGATACTGTCCCGCGGGCAAGTCAACGTAATCGTCTCCCTTGACACTTGCTGAAAGCCGAATCACCGCAGGCTGAAACCATCCATTTCCGCGCCCCGCGTTGTCCTCAACGCTGAGCGCGTACGGAAGCTTGTCGCCTTGCGCGGTCGTCATTTGCCGCGTTTGCCGCTCTCCGTTGAAATTTCGACCGTTATCCACGCTGAGTCGATACACGGCACCACGCGTGCACGCAACGCGGACTTCCGACGTAGCAAAGGTATTTACCGGGTGTGCTGGGTCGAGCGAACCCAATGCAATGTCACCGTTCGACTCCAGCTTGCAACGCACAGCCACCGACACGGAAACGTCGAGATTGCCTACACGTTGTTGCGCGGACACGAGGCTTGGAAAGTACGCGACCGCAAAGAACGTAGCCGTCATCAGCGCGCGTTGTAGGCACTTGGCATTCATGGCATCACGACAACAGAGAGCGAATCACGATATTCGCCGAATCGAACGTCTTGCGCGGCTGGCACGACACCGTAGATAAACGCTGACGCCGCGTTTGCTACCGCAACCGTTCTTCCCGTTCCAATCATGGCGTTTCCCCATGCGGCAGTCAGTGTCGCGTCCTGATACAACGCGTACGACATCGAGTCACTTCCATTCACATGGCGAAGTTGTCGCGTCGCGGTGGCGCTTGAGAGAGCGTTTCCGCCGTCGAATCCAATGGTTAGGGTG
>JAKPSO010000684.1 GCA_029571495.1 Pseudomonadota bacterium | reverse complement strand
TTTGTCCGTCAGCCCGGGCGGTGTGGTCGCGATTTTCTCGTGAACGCACGCATCGACTCCGCGTCCAAATTGGCGTCTTTGCTCGCATCGTTACGCGACGCTGATGTGCGCCGTCTTGCGTGGGCGATCGGTTCGCCATCGCTGTTTGATTCGAGCAACATTGCCTGGCAAGGGCGACTACGCTCCGACGAGTGGTCCAGAAATGAGCTTGCGCGCTGCACAGATTGGTTGCACGCGCTAGACGATGATCCGGCGGCACTGCACGCCGCGCTCGGCGACCCGACCGTGCCGACACCACTGGGTCACACGTTCGAGAAATACGTCCTGTTTTGGCAAGCCGCGCGACCCGATGTTCGCGCCGCAACACGCGGGCTCATCGTCAGGAACGGCAATCGAACGGTGGGCGAATTTGACGTAGTTTTGCTGCGGCACGACGGCGTGATCGAAACACTCGAAGTGACCGTGAAGTACTACTTAAACTTGCGTCCCGAATTGGGGATCGAGGGCTGTATCGGTCCGCGCGCTTTTGATCGCATGGTCGACAAGTACGCAAAAATGACTACGCGACAAACGGACCTCGGGCACACGGAAGCCGGACGCATCGCGCTCGCGCGGTGGTTAGAAACTGAAAGCAACGAGACGCGCGATCCCGAGTCGCTAGAGATTGAAAACTTCGCGCTATCACGCGGCTATGTTTTTCAGGCGGCGCCGGATGCGGTGTTCCCGCAAGAGCTCTCACGCGCACACGGACGTGGACTCTGGCAAACCGACGAAACACCGCTGCCTGATGTAACACCAGACGCGTGGCGGCAACTCGCAAGCCGTGAGTGGCTCGGTCCCTATCGTGGCCCCGCGCCAGAGAGCGGCTGGCCTGTCGACGCCGCGATGCCGCTCATGATGGCACGCATGGTGACCGATGGTGCGCACTCGCAGGAAATTGAGCGCAGGTTTGTGGTGAGAGCGGACTCGGGGTTGTTGAAGGCGGTGTAGTGCAGCGTGGCGCGCCGCGGGCATTCGACTACGTTCCTCCCGCTCGCCCTGAGCTTGTCGAAGGGTCTGATGGAATGATGTGGTTTGTTTGCCACGGCTTTGTTTCGCCTGACGGCGAGTTACTTTGTGCGCCGCCAAAAAGTAACCAAAAAGCTCGCCCCGGCACCCCGCTTGTCTCCTGCGGTGCTCGCAACGGGCGGGCGACACTGGACATCGCGCGGACGCGACGCTAACGCGTCGGTAAGTGCGATGCAGTGCCGCTTGGACCGCCCGTTGCTCCGCTCCTCGGCGCGGGCTAACGGGGCGTTTCGAACCGAATCTTGATCGCTTCGCGATTAGGTTACGGGAGCCCGACGGTACGCATCCGTCGCGCAACCCGACCAACGCGGTTTCACGACTTCATTCCTCCCCAGTTCGCCAGCAATGCAACGCGTGCAATGCTCCAGTCGCATGCTCGCCCCAATGGCAATGGAAGTGAAATCGCCACTCCCTTGCAGCGGCATCGACTGCGCCAGATTCGAACAGCATGAGCCCACGCATCAAGTCACGCCAAATGTCAGCCAGATCGTCTGCCACGTCTGAGACACCCATTTCACCACCAGGAAAGTTGTGCGGCTCAAGGCAAGACGAGTAGTAATTGAAAGGCAACGCGCCGAATCGTTCGTAAACGCGTCGCCATTCGACGTCGAGCACACGCGGCACCTCCTCAGTCCCGAACACGTCCGGCAATGCAAGCGCGGCAGCATATAGACGAGAAAGCATCGACAACGCTGTAGAAACCTCGACCGTAACCGCCTGCACGGGACCCTCTGCCCAAGCGCAGTATTGCCGAGCCAACTCGGCGAACGACGCAATATCAGAATTCACAATTCAACTCCTCGTCGGCGATCAGGCCTTCCCACCACATCGTACCGCGGCGACGTAACCCGGAGGCTCTCATCGGGTTCCCATAACCTAATCGCGAAGCGATCAAATGTTGCCTTGAACGCCCCGTTAGCCCGCGCCGAGGAGCGGAGCAGCGGGCGGTCGTAGACCAAAACCATGAGCCCACTGCGCGCGGTAGCGCGCCATCGGGCGATTTGTTTTGGTCCCGCCCGTTGCGAGCACCACAGGAAACAAGCGGGGTGCCGGGGCGAGCTTTTTGGTTACTTTTTGGCGGCACAAAAAGTAACTCGCCCAACGGGCGAAACGAAGCAGCGGCAAGCAAACCCCATCGTTCCGTGCAACCCTTCGACACGGTCAATGCGACCGGAGTTTGGGACGCAAACGTCCTCGACGATTGCACGTTTGTGGGTATCAATTTGTGGTGCGTTAAGACCCATCCTACGATTTCCCACGAATTCATGGCTCGACGAGCCCCGCACACGGCTTCGGTAGCTGCGGAGTTGGCAGCGGCTAGAAGGCAGCCTACACCACTCCTTTTTCCCGCAAACCACGAACCTCATCGCCGCTCTTCCCCAATACCTCCATCAACACCGCATCCGTTGCCGAGCCTTTAACGGGCGGCGCATGGCGATACGTCACGGGTGTATCGCTCATGCGAATCGGGCTCTGCACCATCTCTACGCGCCCGCCGCCTTGCTCGTCTGGGCGATCTAGGCTGAAGCGCAGACCGCGATGTTGCACTTGTGGATGCGCGAACACTTGGTCGTAGGTGTTGATCGGCGCGTGCGGGATTCCTAGGCTCGCGAAGGTATCGAGCCAGTGTTGCGTCGGGTGTTGCGTGAGGATCGCTTCCATGTCCTTGACGAGCTGCGGACGATGGGCATTACGATCTTTCATCTCCAGATATTCTGGGCGGAAGGCCATGTCGGCCGCGCCCATCGCTTCGCAGAGTTTGCGCCACTGACCGTCGTTACCCGCTCCGACGATCATGTAGCCGTCGGCGGTTTTGAAGGACTGGTACGGCGCAAGGTTGACGTGCGCGTTGCCGACGCGCTGCGGCTGTTTGCCGGTGATGAAGTAGGTCGCGATTTGGTTGGCCGCGAATTGCACGACCGTGTCCAATAGCGCGATGTCGATGTGCTGCCCTTTGCCAGTGATATGGCGAGCTTCGACGGCAGCGAGGATCGCAATGGTCGCGTTGAGACCCGAGAGCACGTCAGTCACCGCGATCACGACCTTTACCGGACCGCCACCGGGGCCGCCTTTGTCGGCGTCGGCGTGGCCGTTGGTGGCCATGAGGCCTCCCTCGGCTTGGCAGAGCAAATCGTAGCCCGGGCGATGAGCATACGGGCCGTCTTGGCCGTAGGCGGTGATTGAGCAATAGACAAGCTTAGGATTGATCGCCGCGAGCGACGCGTAGTCAAGGCCGTAGCGCTTCAAGTCGCCGAGTTTGTAGTTTTGACGAGGATGTCGCACTTGGCCGCGAGTTCACGCAGCAGCGCTTGGCCTTCGGGCTTCGAAATATCTACCGTGAGTGAGCGTTTGTTGCGATTGCAGCTTGAGAAGTACGCCGAGTCCGCCGTCTCCTTGCCTTCGCCGTCGACGAGCCACGACGGCCCCCAAGCGCGTGTGTCGTCGCCGGTGTCTGGGCGCTCGACCTTGATCACGTCCGCGCCTAAATCGCCCAGCGTTTGCGTGCACCACGGACCTGCCAGCACACGCGTGAGATCAAGAACTCGAAGATGGGAGAGCGGGCCGGACATAATTGCAGCAATTCTGTGTTTCAGTGACGACAACGCAATTATGAGTTACTACACCCATCACGTATTTTTTTGCACCAACGAACGCGACGATGGCCGCCCGTCGTGCGGCGAGCGCTGCGCGTCAGACCTGCGCGATTACGCGAAGAAGAAAGTGAAAGGCTTGGGCCTCGCAGGCAAGGGTCGCGTGCGAGTGAACAATTCGGGATGTTTAGACCGATGCGATGAAGGACCAGTGATGGTCGTGTATCCAGAGGAAATTTGGTACCACTACGAGAGCGAAGCCGACGTCGACGAGATCATCAGCGAACACTTACAGGCCGGGCGAGTAGTGGAGCGCTTGCGGATTTAGCGAGCGCACGAGTGAGGGGTCGTTGCAACATTCGTAGCCTCGATGCAGCACAGCGAAATCGAGGAATCGTTGTTACGCAACCAGCCCTCGATTCCGTTTCACTCCATCGAGGCTACGTATGGCTGAGAATAGTTCTTGCGCATTCCGGTCGGCAGACGATAAATCCACCATGCAGCACCACGTCGTGCTGATTGAACACAATCGGCTGCCCGCGCAGATCGCACACCTGCAACCCATGCGCGAGCGCAACGCCGACGGGCGCTGCCGCGTCCCATTCGTTGAGACCACCCTCGTGCACGTAGGCAATCGCCTCACCACGCACGACGGCAAGCGCCTTCGCGCCCGCAGAACCCATCGTGTGTAGCTCTGCGTTCAGGGCCTCCGAGATGCCCGCAGCAAACTTCGGCGGGCGCGATCGGCTGATGACGATTTTGCGCTGACGAATGTCTGGTACAGGCGCGGGCGCCGAATCGAAGACGTCCCCACGTGAGGGCTGCGAAACCGCAGCAGCAATGACCACGCCGTTCGCGACCAGCGCGATATGCACGGCCCAATCGTCACGACCTTCGCGGTATTCGCGCGTGCCGTCGAGCGGATCGATGATCCACACACGTTCGGCGTTGAGCCGCGAACGATCATCCGCAGACTCTTCGGAAAGCACGGCGTCATTCGGGCGTAACGCGGCGAGACGTTGCAGCAGCAGTGCATTCGCCTGCGCGTCGCCCGCGTCACCAAGCGCACGGTCCTTGTGCGCACCGGATTCGCGTAGCGCCAGCAGTAGCGCGCCCGCATCCACGGCGAGCGTACGTGCGAGAGCGATGTCGTTCTGCGAGGCGGTGCTCATTTGGCGTTGAACACCGCGTGTATTTGTAGGAGCGGCGGCAGCCGCGATGCCCGTGGCCTCGGAAACAATCGTGCACGGCGCAAAAGTCGTGGCCGCCATTCGCGGCTTCCGCCGCTCCCACAGGAAGTCAGACGAGTTAGCGCCAATCGATCTCTTGTCGTACAGCTTTTTTCGCTGACCGGCCATTCAATGGCCATTACAGCCAAATTTTCTACAAAGTCGATAAACTCAAAAACATCGCTCAAATGACCGTCCAATGGTCTATCGGCCAGAAAAGCTGTCAGCGCAATCGCCAAGAATCACAACCCCAAAATTTGTTG
>JAKPSO010000677.1 GCA_029571495.1 Pseudomonadota bacterium | reverse complement strand
GCGATCATCCCCGAGATCACGACGGCTGCGGCGCAGCTCTCCGCCACACTGCGAGACCTCAACGAAACCAAAATCGGCCCGTGGCAAATGTTCTTCGGCTACGACCCCGATTCGCGAGCGAAAAGCACAGCCGCGCAGATCATCCACAACACTTCTGTTCAAAGATTCATCAGCACGGCCAGCCAAGCGCACGCCGCGCTCGCCACCGACAACGGCGTCAAAACAGGCTCGACGTTCTATCTTGGAATCGGCGTGAGCGCCGCGTACGTAGTAGCAGGCGGATACAGCCTTGGCTTCTTGTTTGACGTCAGCAAAACGCCCGTGCAGACCGCGCTCGTGATCAACATCGGTGGCGGCGGCGGCATCGCCGTTGGCATATCGGATCACCTCGACGTCGGTTGGTACCCGCTAAGCATCGACGACATTCTTGGCTGGGGCGCGACGCTGTTCATAGACGGCGGCGAAATCCTCGTGGTGTCGTTCAGCGTCTCAGGGAACATGCCGCTGCATCTCAACACGTGGGACAACTGCGGCCCCGTCATCACCGCAGGCATCGGCGTCGGCCTACCCTTCGACGTCGGCGGCCTCATCAACCGCACGGAGCTGATGTCGCGCTGGTAACGCCGCTGCGCGCTGAAGCTACAGCCGCCTGAAGCTTCGCCAAATGAGGCACGTCCTTTGCGCGCTTTGCGCCGCTCGCGGGACTGAAATCAATTTCTCTGGCCACGTGCCTATGTCGCTGTTCGCAGTCTAAGCGGCGAGCCGAACAATGTGGCTGCGCTGCGCAGCGAACTGCAAGCTCGCGCGAATGTCGTCTACTTCAAGGTCCGGAAAATCTTCGAGGATTTGCGCCTGCGATACACCCGCTGCCAGTAGCTCGAGCACATCGCTCACACGAATGCGCATGCCACGAATGCATGGCCGTCCACCGCATTGCAGCGGATTGAAGGTGATGCGATCTAAAAGATTGTTTTGCAGCGTTGTCATTGGCGAAATCATACGCTCATTGTCCGCAATTTTGCGCGGCATCCGCCCTACTCGCCTTCGCGCAACCTCGGCGTTAAAAACTGCGCTCGGTTTTCCCAGCTGGTTCGTGTTTCTTTCTTGCGGCTCACTTCGGGCGGTGGCGCGAGTTCGTATACGCCCCATGTGGTCACCACGCCTTTTGACAGCGCGTCAACATCGGGGATACGTTCGCATTGCTCTAGGCGCTTGTCGCGCTCTTCATCGCCGAGGCAGAGCAGCGCCAGCGGATCGTCGGGCTTGCCGCGTTGCACGGGGTGGAAAAAGCGCAGCAGGCCCTTCTGGTTTTCGAGGCGAATGAAGCGTTCGACGAATTCCGCGTCCATCTTGCCGTCGGTCATATCGAGGAAGTAATCGCCCGACTTGTCGCGATTCACCTCACGTGTGCGCTTGCTGTAACTGCCGTGATAGCCGAGCACCGCCGTCACCTTTCCGTCGGTGAGCGCGAACTGCCGCTCCTTGCCGCCGAGAAACATATTCGCGCACGCCGACGAACAGCGCCCGTGCACCACCGTCTGCAAATTGCGCTTGCGAATATCGTTCCC
>JAKPSO010000675.1 GCA_029571495.1 Pseudomonadota bacterium | reverse complement strand
TGCCATCTCCCGTACCCCGCGGTAGTCGCGCGTAGGAAAAAAGACAGATAGATGACAGAATCAGAACGTCTTTACACCAACCGCCCGCTTTGGGATTTCAGGGGTTTTTTTATGATCAAGAAGAAACAATTGGTTGTTGCTATCGCAGCAACATTTGTGGCCAGTGGGGTTGCTTACGCGCAACAAACCACACAAAAGGTCGAGAAGATTGAAATTACAGGTTCGAACATCAAACGAACCGACGTTGAAACCGTAGCGCCGGTTGACGTCATCACCCGCGAACAAATCGAAAAATCGGGCCAACCGACGATCGCTGAAGTTCTGCGTAACGTCCCAGCCAACAGCGGTAACAGCTACTCCGAGAGCTTCTCGAACAGCTTCGCTCCAGGCGCTTCGGGCATCTCGCTTCGCGGCTTGGGTCAAAAGGCAACGCTCGTTCTGATCAACGGCCGCCGTACCGCAGGCTACGGTTTTGCACAAAACTTGCAAGACACGTTCGTTGACTTGAACTCCATTCCGTCTTCCGCCGTTGAGCGCATCGAGATCCTGAAAGACGGCGCATCCGCTGTTTACGGTTCTGACGCGATCGCAGGCGTGGTGAACGTCATCCTGCGTAAGGATTACAAAGGCATCGAATTCACGGCTGGCGCGGGCACCGCAGCTGGCAACGGCGACTATCGCTTCAGCGCTACCGGCGGCTTCGGCGACCTGGGACGCGACAAGTACTCCGTGTTAGCCGTTGCCGACTACTACAAACGCGACCTCGTGATGCTCAACGAAACGCCGTTTGGTAAGTCTGCTGACTTCCGCGGTAAAGAAGGCGGTGGCCGTAACTTCACGTCCTTGACTGGTTTGGGCACGTGGCGTCAATACACTAACGCTGGCGCGTCGACTGAGACATGGAAAGCAGTGGACAACTGCGCTGCCGTCGGTGGTACGGTCATGAATGGCCCACAAGCCGTCGCTGCTGGTTTGATCAACCTGTCGGGCAACCAGTCTGCCGCAACGCTCGCTGCCCTCAACGCACGCGCAGCAGCGACCAACACGTTCTGTACGTTCGATGCCAACGGTTCGATCACGGCGCTTCCGAGCACTGAGCGTGTCGGCTTCCTGACCCGTGGCACGTTGGAACTGTCGCCAACGCTGCAAGCGTACGCAGAACTTGGCCTCTCGCGTGTTGACTCGAAGCAAGTCTTCACCCGTCCGTTCTTCAACACGACTGGCTTGACGCCAACTCCGCTCGGGCTGAAGCCGTTCAGCTACACCGTTAACTTCGCGCCTGGCGTCGCCGGCAACCCTTTCTCGACGCTCGCGCGCTACAACGGTGCATTGAACGACATGGGCACGCGTGACTCCGACATCAGCTCGGACTCGTACCGCGTTCTCGCCGGTTTGAAGTACACCGTCGGCATGTTTGACGGTGACAGTGCCATTGGTTGGTCGCGCAACAAAGTTCAGTCTGACGGTGCAAACCGTTTGAGCATTGCTGGCGTGAGCGCCGCTTTCGGTATCACCACCGCAGCGCAGCCACCCGTCCCGACGTCGACCAGCTCGACTTACAACCTGAACAACTCATCGCTCAACAGCGACGCAGTTCGTAACTCGTTGCGCATTGGTGTGCCGCGTGTTTCGACCTCTGAGCTCTTCTTCGCGGACACCCGTTTGTCGACCGAATTTGGTCAACTGCCAGGCGGCCCGATCGGCTTGGCTGTGGGCGCCGAGTACCGCGCTGAGAAACTCAACGACGTTCCATCTGCTCGTGCACAGGGTGGCGACATTCTTGGTCAAGGCATCACGTCGACGAACGGCGATCGCAACAACATCGCCGTATTCGCCGAAGCTGGCCTGCCGATCCTGAAATCGTTGGAAGCTCAGCTTGCTGTTCGCTCCGACCACTACAGCGACTACGGCAGCTCGACCGTGCCGAAAGTTGGCTTGAAGTGGAAAGCATCGCCTGAGTTCTTGGTCCGCGCAAACTGGGGCCAAGGCTTCCGCGCACCAACGCTGCCTGAAATTTCGCCATCCGTTGCGACGTTCTTCGTGCAGGTCAATGACCCGGTCACGGGCGCGTCCGGCGTGAACATTTCCGGTATTTTTGCTGGTAACCCAAATCTGAAAGCGGAAACGTCCAAGAGCGCGACCGTCGGCGCCGTGTTCGAGCCAAACAAAGACTTCAACGTCGGCGTGAACTGGTACAGCATCGACTGGAAAGACCAAATCTCGGCGTATAGCTTCCAGACACTCGTTAACAACAACGGCATCATCAACGGCGTGCAACGTGGCGTGGTCACTCGTGACCCAGCGACGAACGCCATCGTGACTGTTGCAACGAACTACACGAACATTACGCAAATCACGACGCGCGGTATCGACTTTGACGCTGTATATCGCTTCAACACGCTTTACGGCAAGATCGCCCTTGGTTTGGCTGGTTCGTACATGGAGTCGTATCGTGACGGTGACGAGTACGTTGGCCAAAACGGCTACGGCATCTCTCTGCCACGTCTCCGTGGTAACGCGTCGGTGGATTGGTCGCAAGGACCTTACTCTGCTCGTGTAACTGCGAACTACGTCCATAGCTACTATCAAGCTCTGTTGGCAGCTTCGTACTTCTCGACGCTGAACGATCCACGCTTCCAAACCGGCGTGTTCGGTGAGAAGATTGGTTCGCGCACGACCGTTGATTTGTACGGCGGTTACGAGTTCAACAACAAGTTGAAGATCAATGCATCGGTCCTCAACGTGATGAACCGCAAGCCACCATACGATCCGGGTGCTTCGTCGACGTTCCTGTACGACTTCACGCAGTACGACGTGCGTGGCCGTGCATACCGCATGAACTTGACGTACAAGTTCCGCTAAGCGGAGAGCGCGAAATCGGGTCGACAACTCGGCCCGATTCCCGCGATAAAAGGAGGCTTCGGCCTCCTTTTTTCTTGCGCCCCCGACACGGGTTCGAACCCAACGCGCACGCCGCGGCAGTTCATGGCATCATTTACACCTTAGCCGATTCAATCTCAGGAAAACAGAAATGGATTTCATCCAACAAATTAAAAGGGCGCTACTGACGGCTGTGTTTGCTGCTGCTAGCGTCGTTAGCGTCACGGCGTACGCGCAATCGGCACCGTTGATTCCCGTTGAGA
>JAKPSO010000669.1 GCA_029571495.1 Pseudomonadota bacterium | reverse complement strand
TGCCATCTGGCCCCGGAATTTTCGCGAGCACGAGATGCACTATGTTTTCGGTGATTTCGTGTTCACCGCCGGAGATCCACATTTTGTTTCCGGTGAGGCGATAGCGTGGCCCGAGCGCGTCTGCCTCGTCCTCAAGCACGGCGCGCGTCGCAACGTCCGACAACGACGAACCCGCTTGTGGCTCCGACAGACACATCGTCCCCATCCAGCGCCCAGCGAATTCGTTCGCCGCGAACACCTGCTTCTGCATCTCGGTGCCGTGGGCCATGAGCAAATTCGCGTTGCCCGTCGTCAACATCGCCCAACTGATGCTCACCGACGCCATGCTGAAGATCGCATTAGCGGACGCTTCAACCGTGTACGGCAACTGCATGCCGCCCATGTCGTAATCCTGCGCAGCGGAGAGCATGCCCGATCCAGAGTACGCGGCCCACGCGTCATGTGTTGCCTGCGGCAGCACAACGCGCAGCGCGCCGTCGGCGTCCGTCTCGGTGCGCGGCTCGTGCGTGTCCACAAGCCGGTTGAACGGCGCGTATTTCGTCTTCGCGATTTTCTCGGCGGTATCCAGCACCGCGGCGAACGTCTCCACGCTATGGTCCGCAAAACGCGCCCGCGCGCAAAGCTCGCCCGTGCGCAGCCAATCATTCAACAAGAAATCCAGAGTGGCTCTCACACGAAGTCTCCGTTCACCGTAGTTTGGTTTTTGCATCAGCTTTTGCGCACTAACGACCGGCGGGTGGTCGTTTGGGCGTGTTTTTCTTTTATGTCGATAAGGATGCTTACTCTTCTGTAACGCCCATCAGGCTGTCGTTGGCGATGTAAAGCTGTACCCGGAAATCATATGGCGCCCTCTACTCACTCCGTTCGTGGTGACCCTTCGACTTCGCTCAGGACTAAAGGCTACGCTCAACACTCACTCCGTTCGTGGTGAGCTTGTCGAACCATGAACTGGGGGTTCCGAATAATTTCGCGCAAGCAATTGCAATCGCTCCCAGTCCCGCGCTATCAACGCTTCCTTCTTCACTCGCGACCAGCGCTTAATTTGTTGCTCAAACGCCAGCGCTTCTTCCCTCGTTTCCGCCGTCTCGATGAACATCAGCTCAACGGGCAAACGCTTGCTGACCCACGAATCCGAGCGTGCATCTTGATGCGCTGCCAACCTCACGTCTGCATCGTCTGTGTGGCCCGTGTAATAAGAACCATCGGAGCATTTCAGGATGTAGACGTAGAAGCTCACGGCTGACGTTGCGCATCATGCACGTTCATGGTTCGACAAGCTCACCACGAACGGATTCATCGTCGACGGAATTCGCACAAACCCGGTGGGATCTACGCCACCTCAAACACCCCAGCCGCGCCCATACCGCCACCGATACACATCGTGGCACACACGAGCTTCGCGCCTCGACGTTTGCCCTCGATGAGCGCATGGCCGACTAGGCGTTGGCCGCTCATGCCGTAGGGGTGACCCACCGCAATCGCGCCGCCGTTAACGTTGAGTTTTTCGAGCGGAATGCCTAGTGTGTCAGCGCAGTAGAGCACTTGCACAGCGAAGGCTTCGTTGAGTTCCCACAGGTCAATGTCGGCGACCGTGAGGCCCAATTGCTTGAGCACTTTCGGGATGGCGAACACGGGGCCGATGCCCATTTCGTCGGGGTTGCAACCCGCGACAGCGAAACCACGGAAGATGCCCAATGGTTTCAGTCCGCGCTGCTCGGCGAGCTTGCCGTTCATCACGACCACTGCGCCTGCGCCGTCGCTAAATTGCGATGCGTTACCGGCGCTCACGACACCGCCCGTTACAGCGGTGCGGATGCCAGCAACGGCTTCGTACGTGGTGCCTTCGCGGATGCCTTCGTCGTGCTCGACGGTGACTTGTTTCGTGGTCATGCCGGTTTTCGGATCAGCGACGCCTGCGGTGACTGTGATCGGCGCGATCTCATCGGCAAATTTGCCCGCAGCGCGTGCGGCGGCGGCCTTTTGCTGGCTCTCGGCACCGAAGCGGTCCATGCGCTCTTTTGGCATGTTGTATCGCTTCGCGACGTTCTCGGCAGTTTGCATCATGTTCCAGTAAATCGTGGGCTTGTTTTTGGCAAGCCACGAGTCTTGGAACATGTGCAGATTCATTTCTTGCTGCACACACGAAATCGATTCAACGCCACCGGCCACAAACACATCGGCCTCGCCCGCGATCACCCGCTGCGAAGCCATCGCGATGGTTTGCAGGCCCGATGAACAAAAGCGATTCACCGTCATCGCCGAGACGCTGTCCGGCAAACCGGCGCGCAGCGCGGCTT
>JAKPSO010000656.1 GCA_029571495.1 Pseudomonadota bacterium | reverse complement strand
AAGATGCAGGCAGGCCAAACCTCGCATTGGCGGATTTCGTCGCGCCCGTGGACAGCGGCCACGCTGATTACCTCGGACTCTTCGCAGTGACTACAGGCCTCGGCGGCGACGATCGCATCGCGGCATTCGAAAAGGCTGGCGACGACTACAACTCGATCATGTTCAAGGCTTTGGCCGACCGTTTGGCAGAAGCGTTCGCGGAGCATTTGCATGAGCGCGTGCGCAAGGAATTCTGGGGCTACTCGCCGGAAGAAAACCTCGACAGCGAAGCGCTGATCAAGGAGAAATATCGCGGCGTTCGCCCCGCCCCGGGTTATCCGGCGTGTCCGGACCATCGCGAAAAGCTCGATCTGTTCCGCGTGTTGAAAGCCGATACGATTGGCATGGCATTAACTGAATCGTTCGCGATGACGCCCGCAGCAAGCGTGAGCGGCTTTATGTTCTCGCATCCAGCAGCGCAATACTTCACCGTCGGCAAAATCGGCGACGATCAGTTTGTCGACATTGCGAAGCGACGTGGTGAAGATGTGGACGCGCAAAAGCGAGCGCTTAATACGCTGACGTAGCCCCGGGGAAGCGCAGCGCGTCCGGGGATCGTGCATCCGCGACCGGCGCCGTCATTGACTGGGTTCGACCAACAATTGCCTTGACGCGCTGCGCTTCTCAAGGCTACGAACCTATGCGCCAGCGGCATGACTTATTGCCGTTTTGTTTGCACGATTGGCATCGTGTTGAGATATTCTCAGGGCAGTTGTACGCATCGATCATGGCCTACCAGCCACACGTCGACCACAACACTACCCAGCCAACAAGACAAGGGGACACCATGAACACAGCCATCACAAGCAAATTCGAAACAATCGGCGCTGCGCCGGTCGTGACCATTGCGGCTGCCGGTGTCGCCTCTGGCTATCTGTCGGCGCTCCCGAATCGACCTCTTTCGCATTCGGGACACATGGCTCAGGGCTCGGGTTACGGCTATTTGGGCGGCGCGAATCGTCCGACCTGATTGACGCACATCGCCTTTTAGGCGACTGCTTTCACTCTGTAGCTCGCCGCGCCTGATCTTCGGTCAGACGCTCGCCGTTTCGTTTCCTGCACCCGCCTCGCTGGTGGTCCGGTGGCCGAGTGCGTTCCTGATTTCGCAATGCGCGGACGTTCGTGCCGCGCGCAGCACAAAAATTTATTGAGGTTTGCAATGCAAGCTATTCTTGATTTGATGTCTTTACTTTTCGAACGAATACGCGCGGTGTTGCGCTTGCCGACACTACCCGCGGGCGATTTGCTGCACGACGCAAACTACCGTCGCATCTTCGCGTCCGTCGTCATCACGCATTTTGGTGCGCAGATCACCATGCTTGCGCTGCCGCTCACGGCGGTGACGGTACTCAACGCGAGTCCATCGCAAATGGGCATTTTGATGGCAGCCGAAATCGTGCCGTTCGTGCTGCTCTCTTTGCCCGCGGGCGTGTGGCTTGATCGCATGCGAAAGCTTCCGGTTTATGTCGTGGGCGAATCGGTGTTCGCGTTCACCCTGATCACGGTGCCGATCGCGGCGTGGATGGGCGTGCTTACGATGACTTGGCTTTATGTAGTGGGCGTCGTGCTGGGCTGTGTGCATGTGTTCGGCGGCACCGCCGCGCAGATTGTGCTCACGCAGATCGTGTCGCGCGATCGTCTCGTCGAAGCGCACAGCAAGAACGCGTTGGCGGTTTCGGGCTCTGAGATTGCCGGGCCGGGGCTTGCTGGCGCATTGATCAAAGTACTCGGAGCGCCGTTCGCGATTGCGTTTGACGCACTTCTGATCGCGGGGTCCGTGCTTTTGCTGCGCGGCATTCGCGTCGAGGAGACGGTGAGTGCGCGCGACGACGACAATTTTTGGACTCAGCTTCGCGAAGGTATTCACTTCGTCGCGCGTACGCGTTTGTTGTGGACGATGGCGCTTTGCGTCGGCGTCTGGCAAATGCTGCATCACATGGCGAGCGTCGTGCAAATTCTCGTCGCTTCGCGCGAGCTGGGCATGAGTGCGCAGTCGATTGGTTTTTGCTATGTCGGCATGGGCGTCGGTACGATTCTCGCAAGCGTGTATGGTCGCCGCGTGAGCGAATCCTTCGGGCCAGGTCCGACGATAGTAGCGGGACTAGCGGTGAGCGCAGTAGGCTGGCTCACGCTTGCGGTTGCGCCATCGAACATGATGGGCATTGTGCTGTTTGGTTTCATGCTCACGTGCTTCTCGGGCGGCGCAACGCTAATCTTCGTAAACTTTTTGTCGCTACGACAAGCGGTGACGCCAGAGCCCCTACTCGGTCGCATGACGAGCACGATGCGTTGGCTAATTCTGCTCGGCGCAGGCCCGGGCGCGCTCCTCGGCGGTTATGTGGGCGAGCACGTCGGCCTGCGCGCATCGCTCGCGATGGCGGGCATCGGTGGGCTTGCGCTCACGATTTTCGCGTGGCGAAGCAAGGTGGTGATGGGCACGCGAGAGCTGCCTGCCACTGCGAAACACTAAAAAGCATCGTCGACACGACAAAAAATTATTGCCACAGATTTACACAGATGAACACGGATTCCTCAGACGAACGCGCAATGCGAATCCGCGAAGTCTGTGAAATCCGTGGCTAGAACATAACGAGCATTCATGTTTCAATTTTTCGAAAAACTCGTCAACACTTATCCCGACGAAACACCGGAGGTACCGCCCAAATCGCTGCGCGAGTTTTTGTGGGCGTGCACCGAAGGTTTGCGGCCGTACATGATGGTGGTCACGCTGTGTGCAGGGCTGATCGGCCTCATCGAGGCACTGCTCTTTTCGATGGTCGGGCGCATCGTGGATTGGCTCGCGAAGAGTGAGCCGGCGCGGCTGTGGACCGACCACAGCACGGGTCTGTTGGCGCTCGCGGGCGTGTTATGCGCGAGC
>JAKPSO010000354.1 GCA_029571495.1 Pseudomonadota bacterium | reverse complement strand
AACCGAGTACAAAGCGGATATCAAGCTCTCGGGCAGCCAGTTCGTTGGCGCGCGCTGGGTGACCTGCGATGACGCGGCAGAAATGAAGAAATTCATGGACTACAACGCCTCGAAGCTCGCTTACGACGCCGCGAATACGCTCGCGTACTTGCTGACGTCTGCATACGACTTGCGCCTCACGCAAGAGCGGCATCCGAAGATTCAGTTTCATCCGCTGCGGGAACACGCAGGCTTGTCGTTGGAGCAGGCTGCGTAGTTTTCGTGTAGCACTACGCGCGGTCGCGGACCCAGTATGCGCGGCGCGATCGACGCTCTGCTAGTCTTTGAATCCATGATTCGCCAATACTTCGACGAATCGAAAATGAATTGAGAGACTCCGGATGAGCACACGACACACGCCGCAGCGGCCGCTCCGCATCGCTATGTTGGGCGGCGGCCCGACGTCATGGATTGGCGGCATGCACCGCCGGGCTGCCGAGCTTGATGGCGCGTGGCAGGTCGTGGCGGGCGTGTTTTCTTCGCATGCGGAACGGTCGCGCGACGCCGCTGTCGCGATGCGGCTGGATCCCTCTCGTGGTTACGCGAACATCGCTGCACTTATCGCTGGCGAGCGAGCGCGTGACGATGGTGTCGATGCGGTGGCCATCATGTCGCCGAACGACACGCATTACCCCTATGCCGCCGCAGCCCTAGACGCTGGGCTGCACGTAATCGGCGACAAACCCGTGAGCACGACGGCGGCTGAGGCGCGCGATTTGGCGGCGCGCGCAAGGGTGAACGGACTCGTGTTTGCCGTGACTCACGGCTATTCGGCGTATCCGATGACGCGTTACGCGAAGGAACTCGTCGCGAACGGTGCGATCGGCACGGTGCGGCTCGTGCAAGTCGAATACATCCAGAGCGGTCTGGCAAAACCCATCGAACAAGGCCCGATGACGACGAGCCAGCAATGGAAATTTGACGCGACGCGCAGCGGCCTCGCGCTCGTGTTCTCGGCGATTGGATGCCATGCGCAACATCTCGCGTGCAATGTGCTGGGACAGCGCGTGGCTTCAGTCAGCGCGGACGTTGGCGCGGTGATGCCGGGCCGACAGGTGGTCGATACGATGCTCGCGAATCTGCGCTTTGAGGGCGGTGTACGTGGTCAATACACCGTCACGCAAGCGGCAGCGGGCGGTGAAAACGACGTGCGCTTACGCATTTACGGCGAGCGCGGATTGATCGATTGGTCACAGCGCAATTCGGGCTATTTGCAGCTCAATCTTGAAGGCGAAAGCGCGCGCACCATTGGCCGCGGCGACGTGGGATTGCCACCCAGTATTGTGAGGCTCAGCCGTTCGCCGCGCGGACACCCGGAAGGACTCCTGGAAGCCTTTGCCAACATCTATCGCGAAGCCGCGGAGGCGATACACACTCAGCGAAGCGGTAGCGCGTTGGGAAACCCCGAATTCCCAACGATCAGCGATGCGGCGCACAGCATGGCGTTCGTCGAGGCGTGCATCGCGTCGCACGCGGCAAACGGCGTGTGGACGACGGTCTAGCGAGCGGATCTCTATCGCCTCTCAGGCGAGCGCTTGATGAGGAGACTCGTTCAGCCCTCGAATTCTTTGGCGACGACTTTGAACTACTTCGGTAATCTGCTGCGCGGAACGTTTGCGGCCGCCGTGCGCCAAGATTG
>JAKPSO010000639.1 GCA_029571495.1 Pseudomonadota bacterium | reverse complement strand
CACCCTGAGGCTAGCGATCCAGGGCGATCAAACAATGGATTTCTTATGAGTCTTGCCGCACTGTACGAGTTTTATAAAGGTTACAAGACCGCGAAGGGCGCCATCTCCGCCGTGAACGATTCCGGCGCACTGAAAGTTTTGTCGCTGTCGTCGCAGGTCGACATGCTGGTCACGGAGTACGCCAAGCTCAAACGTCTGGGCGCATTCGGCAACTCCTCGAAAGCGGTCGACTCCATATCTGCAAAGCTGCGCGCAATTGTCAACGAGCTTGAGAAGCTCATTCAGGCGTCCCCACAGCTGCCTGGCATCGGGAATGACATGACGATGGAGTACGTTCAGAACGTGATCGACAACTCCAACGTGCGCCAGATGGCGACCAACGAATTGCAGCGTATCTACATGGAACAGTTTGTAGGCGCTTTGCCCGCGGCCGCTGGCGGAAAGGCATATTGGCCAGACAAGCGGCGCTCATTGTTGCGACAAAAGGACGCCGCTTTGGCGACCGCTCGGTCGCTCCGCGGAACCGCTTTCTCGATGCAGCGTGACATCGAGGGAGTGCGTCGTGTCCAAGACGGACTCATTTCTGCGCGTGACGATAAGTCTTCGCCCATACCGCGCGATCAACTCGACGAAATGGACAAAGACTACACCGAGGCGACGAAGGCAGAACGTCAACTTAAAGAGCGGCAAGAGAACTACTACAGAGTGTCAGATGTGTTTCAAGCCAAGGCTGACCGATATGAGCAACTGGTAAGCGCCGGCGACGACTTGTGGGCAAAAGAAAAGCAGTAAAGCACGCTGGTCCAAGTCTCTCTTCGCGCGCAATTGCAGAGCGCGAAGGTTTCCATTCGGCAACGTCTACAACCTACGTGGAAAGAGCGCTCGTCCAGCGAATGCGCGCGCGCAGTTGGATACGACTTTACAGCGCTGCACCTCGGTCTTACTTCGGTTCTGCGGCGTTTTTGGCGGCGGGCCGTTCCTACGGCAGCACGAACAGCCGAGCGTGGTCAGCGCCCCAAGTCTTGGTCGCGGTGAATATTTTCTCGAAACAATCCGACGATGGATTGGGAAGTTTGTCGTCGTACTGTGCGTCGTCACCGATCGGGCGCACCGATATGCATCCAGTGAGCCATGCAATGGACGGTGCGGGATGAATCAGGATTGCCTCTTGCAGGTGGCTGAGCGAATGTTCGCATGCAGATCGATGCGTGACGCGAAGGCATCTTCCCAGCGGCTCGCTCCTTAGCTTTTTGACCACAGTGTTGCCCGTCTCGGCCTTGAAGTCGTAAGGCAGCGCGCTTTTCGGCAGTGCCACAAATCCTCCCGTACCCTTTTGTCCACGGTGTCGTTCCATCGAACGGAAGACGGTCAGCGGTGCGACGACTGGTTCGTCCGCGCAACGAATTTGAAGCGTGCGCCCTTGGAAAGGGAACGTGCGTTGAACGGTATCGGCAGGCTCGACCGGTAGTCCGAACGCCCCGCGCATGACCGCGATTCCCACTTTTTCGAACGACGACGCACCGGCGGTGGGTAAGTCAGCAAAGCTCGCGGCGTAGACCTCGGGACCGACGAGCATGCCCAACAATCCCCATCGACCACTCCGGCGTTCGCGCTGTGCGGTCGGTTGGATGAACTTTGGCTGACGCGCGAGTTGCGCTTTTTGTTCTGCAATTTCGAACGTTCGACGTTGTTTGTCGTTCATGTAGAACTGCTTGATTCGATCATCGTCATTGTTGAAGTCCGCGGCGACGCCCTGCCCGATGACGCTTGGAGCACCTCGCGAATTGACTGCCTTTACGTGAAGTTCATCGTTGCTTTCGTAGACGAATTCATGTGGAGGGTTTCGAGTGAGAAAGAGTGTCACCGAGGGCATAATTGGCTTTCGTTGGTACTGGTCGAAAGTGCGATTGCGAGTGCTAGCGCATTGAATAAGACTCACCGGTTCAGCGCACAGGATCGACGGCGAGTTTTGTTATCTGTGAGAACGTGCTCTCGGTTCGAAACGAGACATCCGCGTTGCGCGGCGCGTATCGCGCATGGCGTTGCATCGTCGGCGTCGCAGCGCCTTGAGCATCTAAAAATTTAGTCGAGCGATTTGTCCGATTTCCAGCGCCATTTTCGTTCTGCCCACTGGATGACAGAAACACAACCACGGAGATGTATGCGGGTAATTCGTGAAGAAAAATGCGGTGATCGATTGCGATGTCGAGCACCTCACATCGAACGGAGCGCCAATCGCGCTATTTCATGCAGCTGACACACGCCGAACTGCGCGAGTTGGGGCAATGCGCCGACCGATGGTTGTCGGCGAATGAAGACGAGCGCAACGCGTTGCGATTGGATGCAGCCAGCCGTGGTGGCGCCTATGCTGAAGCGTTTGAGGCGATGGTTGCGCAGCTCGACAGTAAAGGCGGCGAAGGAGTATTGGTACCCATTCCCACCGCCATGCGTGACGCCGCGCTAGCGGCGTCCCTTGAAGGCGCTCGGGTGCGCGCGGTTGCCTCTGATCGCGACGGTATATCGGTATTGCACGTGCCGCACGAGATTGACACGATTTTTGGTAAGACCCTAACGCCCCCCGAGCGCACGCCCGGTCAGTTGATCGGCCCCTACCGCCTGATTAAAGAACTAGGCCGAGGCGGCATGGGGGTTGTCTGGCTCGCCGAGCGTGCTGATGGCCAACACACCCGACAAGTCGCATTAAAGATGCCGCTTGTAGAAAACCTCAACTGGCTCTTAGCCGCAAGGTTTGCCCGCGAGCGAAACATCCTTGCAAGCCTCGAGCATCCCGGCATTGCCCGACTCTACGACGCCGGTGTGGATCATCACAACCACGCCAACCAACCCTTCA